>JALVES010000183.1 GCA_027030635.1 Saprospiraceae bacterium
ATTTTATAGCGGGTGTTGAGGCGCAGCCGCTGGCCGCTGCCGTAAAATGCCGAGATGCCGTGTTGGTCCAACAGCCCACGTTCGTAGGCATAGATGCGGGCATCGTAGCTGTCGGTGCGGTAGTGCGTCCAGCGGATGTTCCAGCGTAGGGGAGAGCCGAGGCGGGCGAAGACCAGTTCCTGGTAGAAGAGGTTTCCAAACGTGCCCTTCGACAGGCTCAGGGTACGTTTGGAAACCTCTCCCACCCGCTTTTCCTCCAGCCTGCAGCGCCATTCCAAAGAGGGGGTCAGCTTATAGACGAGGTGGAAGCGCCAGCTTTGGCTCTGCTCAAAACCCGGGGCGCCGGCTTTGAACTGCTCTCTGCTTTGGAAGCGAACTTGCAAATAGACCTGTGCGAGCTTCCGGCGCTTCCACTGCAGGAGGATGCGGGTGTCGTAACCGCGGCGGGGAGAAGGGTAGTTGTAGCTCAGCCAGGGCTTTTTCCAGAGGTCGCCGTAGGCTTCTAAAGTCCAGCGGCGGGTGAGGCGGTAGCGCAGGGACAGGTACAGGCCCTGTTCGTTTCGGGGCGAGGAGCCCTCCGAAAAAGCGTCGGCATAGCGATCCCCGTAGCCCGGGTGGTAGTAGCGGTACAAAATCCCGAGGTCTAAAAATTTGCCGAAAGGCGCCAACAATCCCTGCACCAAAGCGGGATAGCGACCGTCACAGAGCGCAAACTCTCCGAAAAGCAGGACTTGTTTGAATTGCATCTTGTGGTCCAGGCTGATGCGAAACTGCTGTTTCCCGTCCATGGCATAGAGGCGGTAGGGAACTTCTTCTCCCGGAGCCTGCAGGGGCAGCGGGTAGGAGAGTCGCATGGCGTTGAGCGTCCATTGCCGGGAAGGCGCAGCTTGCCAGCGGAGGCTTGCGCCAAACAGGGTTTCGGGCAGGGCCTTTCGCCAGGGAACTGAGCTGAGGGGATGCGAGCCCGTCTCCGGCAGCGAACTCACCGTTTGAGAAGCGGAGTCTATGCGGGCATCCACGGCCTTGCGCGAGGCGAAAACCAGCAAGTGGAAGTCCGGCTGCCGGGGAAGCCGGGCCTCAAAGGCCAGGCCGCGCAGGAAGCGGGTTTCGTCCATGCCGCTGTGGGGCTTCAGGCGCGGGCCTCCGGCTACCATGCTTTCCGGCGCCGTGCTCTTAAACAAGCCAAACCCCTGTCGTATGAGCAAGCCCTGGCCGAGGCGCAGTTCGTAATCGCCGGCTGCCATGGCACGCAGGATGCGCCCCTCCGGCCTCAGGAAGAAGTGCAGCGAGCGATAGTCGGGCAAGGGCTGTTGAGGGTAAGTCCAGGGTTCGCCGGCATCCTTTTCCAGGGCCAGGCCGAAGCTCATTTGCTGTTGGTACTGCAGGCGAAAGCGCAGACGCATCTGCAAGGGCCGTGCCTCCGGCGGCAAAGCGGGCTTAAACCTGATGGAGGAGCGCAGATCGCGGCTGCCGGCAGCCAGCCGGGCGTTCAACTGTCGGGGAAAGGAGTGTGAGGGGCTGCGTTTAAAGCCTTCCTCTCCGTCCTTGAGAAGGAGTTGCTGCAGGCAATAAGCCGTGAGGCTTTCGTCCCAGGCGGGCAATTGTTGCAGTTCGTAAGGGGAGAGCAGGGGGCCGTATTCGCGCCGGTATTGCAGCAGTTGGCGGATGCTGTCGGGTAAGATGCCTATGCCTGCCAAATCGAGGCTGTCGGCCGCATTGAGTAGCTCGGCGTATTGGCTTTCGCCAAATGTCGCTTCGGGGAGATCGTCCGTTTCCGGAAGGTTAAACTCATAGATTTGCGCCTGCAAGGCCATGCTGCCGAGGCACAACAGGACAGAAAAAATGCTTTTGAAGCCCATGCTTCTGAAAATTTGCGCGCAATTTTTTCCGTCCGGATGTGCAAAAATAAAAAAAATTGTATCTTTGCGGATGCCAAAGCGCAAAGATTTTGTAATATCCTTTGGGAAAAGCGATCTGACGACTCGATGTCGTCCGGTCGCTTTTCTCTTTTAACTAAACTCACTCAAAAATTAAACAGCAATGGGGAAATTTAAGTTTGAGTACATCTGGCTGGATGGCGGCAAGCCGGAACCGAGCTTGAGAAGCAAGACCAAGGTCCTCGACATGGATTTTTTTGATGGAGACATCGAGCACTTGCCAATTTGGTCTTTTGATGGCAGCTCCACCGAACAAGCCGAAGGGCACTTCTCAGATTGCCTTTTGAAGCCGGTGCGTGTGGTTTCCGACCCTGCACGCAAGAATGGTTTTTTGGTTCTGTGTGAGGTGTTGAATCCCGATGGCACGCCTCACCCTTCGAACACAAGAGCTGCCTTTGAAGACGACCCGGACTGCTGGTTTGGCTTTGAGCAGGAGTACGTGCTGACGAAGGGCGGGCTTCCTTTGGGCTTTCCCGAGCAGGGCTATCCGCGCCCGCAGGGGCCTTATTACTGCTCCGTGGGTTTTGAAAACTGCGCAGGTCGCAACATCGTTGAGGAACACTTTGACCTCTGCCTCAATGCCGGCATACAGCTCACGGGCATCAATGCCGAAGTCATGTTGGGTCAGTGGGAATTCCAGTGCTTCGGAAAAGGTGCCAAGCGAGCTGCCGATGACTTGTGGCTGGCCCGCTACCTCCTGCATCGCTCCACGGAAAAGTATGAGGTGGTTGTGGAGTTTCATCCCAAGCCGGTGCAGGGCGACTGGAACGGCTCGGGCCTGCACACGAATTTTTCCAACTCCCGCATGCGTACCGAGGGGGGTGAAGAATACTTCAAAGCCATCTGTGAGACCTTTGGAAAGTACCACAACGAGCACATTGCCGTATATGGCTCCGGCAACGAAATGCGCCTGACCGGCCTGCACGAGACCCAGGCCATTGACCGCTTCAGCTATGGCGTCAGCGATCGCGGCGCTTCCATCCGCATTCCGGTGGGTACGGCTGAAAAGTGGAAGGGCTATCTCGAAGATCGCCGACCGGCTTCCAATGCCGATCCCTACCGCATTGTGGCGCGCATTTTGCAAACTTTACGCGAAGTTTCTTAAAATCAAAGCGAAGAAGGCCCTGTCTTCTTCGCTTTTTTCTTATCATTGCGCCATGCGCATTGGAGTATTTCCCGGTTCTTTCGATCCCATCACCATAGGTCATGAAGACCTGGTGCGCAGGGCTTTGCCCCTGTTCGACAAACTGGTCGTGGCCATAGGGGTCAATAGCGGCAAGAAGTATCTGTTTGAGCTGGAGCAGCGATTGGACTGGCTGCGTGCCGTATTTGCCGATGAACCCAGAGTGGACGTTACTTTTTATGAGGGCCTTACGGCAAATTTTTGCAGGAGCATAGGCGCGCGCTTTATCCTCCGTGGCTTGCGCAGCAGTCCTGACTTTGAGTACGAAAAATCCATCTCGCAACTAAATACCTCGCTGGTTGCCGAAGTGGATACCATCTTTTTGATCAGCCGGCCTGCCTATTCGCACATCAGCTCCAGCATTGTGCGCGAGCTCATACGCGTAGGGGCCTTAGAAGAAGTGAGGGCCTTTATTCCCAAAGCCGTTCAACTCTACGCTCCATGACTGCCTTTCCCTACACGCATTGCCTCTTTGATCTGGACAACACCCTGCTGGACTTCGACCGCTCCAGCAAAGAAGCTTTTGGAGAGGCGCTGGAAAGTTTTGGCATGGAGCCGGATGAGCAGATGTTTTTTCAGTATGCGGAGATCAATCATCGCTGCTGGAAACTGCTGGAAGCAGGTGAAATATCGCCCCGCGAGGTGCAGCGTCGCCGCTTTTCTGATTTTTTGGCCTTGCATGAAGTGGAATACGATCCCCTTAAACTCAATGACCTTTATTTAGACAAACTGGCTGAAAAAGTACATTGGATAGACGGCGCCAAAGAGGTACTCGACGCGCTCAAAGCACAGGGCGTCTCCCTTAGTTTAATCACCAATGGCCTGAAGCGGGTGCAACGTCCCCGTCTCGAGCAGAGTGGCATGATGGAGTATTTCGATGCCGTCGTCATCTCTGAAGAGATTGGGGTGGCAAAGCCGCAGCCTGCTTATTTTGAATATACCCTTGAAAAATTGAACAATCCGCCCGTGGAGCGGGTACTATTAGTAGGCGATAATCCGGGGAGCGACATCCTCGGCGGGCAACGCATGGGTATGGCTACCTGCTGGTACAATGCCCGCCAAAAACCGCTGCCCGAAGGCATGAAGCCTCCGAGATATGAAATCAAACGCATCCGGCAAGTGTTGCATTTGCCCGCCTGAGAAGGCCTTGCCGTTTACCGGCAGGGCGCAGGAAGGGGCAAGTGCATCGTTTGCTGTTTTTTGAAAATAAACAAACCGATCAAGACCTATGGCAAACGCATTTTTCCAGGTTCCTTATCCCCAAAACGAACCGATCTACTCCTACGCCCCGGGCACGCCCGAACGGGCAGCCCTCCAGGCTGAATTGAAACAATTACGCTCCGAACACCGCAAAATCCCCATGACCATAGGGGGCGAAAAGGTCTTTACAGACCAAGCCGTGAAAATTCACCCGCCTCACGACCTCAAGCACGAATTGGGCCTGTACTACCAAGGCGATGCCGGACATGTGAAAATGGCCATCAATGCAGCCATGAAAGCCAAAAAAAGCTGGGAGGAAACGCCCTGGTGGGAGCGTGCCGCCATCTTCCTCAAAGCTGCCGACCTCATCTCCGGCCCCTATCGAGCAAGAATGAATGCCGCAACCATGCTGTGCCAGTCCAAAAATCCGTATCAGTCGGAAATTGATGCCGTGGCAGAGCTGGCGGACTTCTTCCGCTTCAATGCCTTGTTCATGACGCAGATCTACGAAGAACAGCCCGAAAGCGCCAAGAACATTTGGGACCGCATGGAGTACCGCCCCTTAGAAGGCTTTGTCTTTGCCCTGACGCCCTTCAACTTCACCTCCATTGCCGGCAACCTGCCCTCGGCGCCCGCGCTCATGGGCAATACCGTTGTTTGGAAACCTGCTGTCAGCCAAATCTATTCCGCAGCACTCATCATGGACATCTTCGAGGCTGCGGGCTTGCCGCCGGGCGTCATCAATCTCATTTTCGTATCGGGGCCCGTGGCCGGAGACATCATCTTCTCCCATCCGGATTTTGCAGGCTTGCACTTTACAGGAAGCACGAGTACCTTCCAGCACCTTTGGAAAACCATCGGCAACAACATCTCTCAGTACAAGAGCTATCCCCGCATCGTGGGTGAAACGGGGGGCAAAGATTTCGTTATGGTACACCCCAGTGCCGATGCCGAAGCCGTGGTTACTGCTCTGACGCGGGGCGCCTTCGAATACCAGGGCCAAAAGTGCTCGGCAGCTTCTCGCAGCTACATCCCGAAAAGCCTTTGGCCCGCCATCAAAGAAGGTCTCCTGGCCGATCTGAAATCCATCAAAATGGGGCCGCCCGAAGATTTTTCCAACTTCTTCAATGCCGTGATAGACGAAAAGGCCTTCAACAAAATCACTGCCTACATTGACGAGGCCAAAGCCAGCCCGGATGTGGAACTACTGTACGGCGGTGGCTACGACAAATCAGAAGGCTACTTCATCGAACCAACAGTTTTGCTGACTAAAGACCCCAAGTACCGCACCATGTGCGAAGAGATCTTTGGCCCCGTGCTTACCATTTACGTCTATGAGGACGAGCGTTTTGAGGAGACTTTAGACCTGCTCAACGAAACCTCGCCTTACGGACTGACCGGCTCCATCTTTGCCCGCGAGCGTGCCGCCATTCAACTGGCTACCGACAAACTGCGCTATGCTGCGGGCAACTTCTACATTAACGACAAGCCCACCGGCGCCGTGGTCGGCCAACAGCCCTTTGGCGGAGCCCGGGGCTCAGGCACCAACGACAAAGCCGGCTCCGTGCTAAACCTCTACCGCTGGACATCGCCCCGAGCCATCAAAGAAAACTTCGTGCCACCAAAGGATTATCGCTATCCTTTTATGGAGTCTTAAAAGCATTTGCCAAGCCTGTTTTACAAAAACGCGGGGGCGGGCCACCCCTTCAGGGGCCGGGGGCGCGGGCGGCCCACCCCTGCCCTGAAGGGGCCCTCACCCGCCTCTTTTGGGAGCCCGGGTGGTCAAGGTGGACCAGCTAAAACCCGCGGAAACCCGCGCAATCCGCGTCATCCGCGTTCTATTAAGGCCAAAGTAGCCAATAGAATGCGGATTTACGTGGATTAAGAGCACCGTCTCGCTCTTTTTTCATACCTTTACACCCCGTTATGAGCAAATACATCTTTGTAACGGGCGGGGTAACTTCTTCCCTCGGAAAGGGCATCATTGCCGCTTCTCTGGCCAAGCTGCTGCAGGCGCGAGGCTTTAAAGTAACCATCCAGAAATTCGATCCCTACATCAATGTGGACCCGGGTACGCTCAATCCCTATGAGCATGGCGAATGCTATGTTACGGACGACGGGGCTGAAACGGATCTGGACCTCGGGCATTACGAGCGCTTTCTCAACAAACCTACTTCACAGGCCAATAACGTAACTACGGGCCGCGTCTATAAGACCGTGATTGAAAAGGAACGCAGAGGGGATTACCTCGGAAAAACCGTGCAGGTAGTGCCTCATATCACCGATGAGATCAAGCGACGGGTGCAGTTGCTGGGACAAAGCGGCGAGCACGAAATCGTCATCACAGAGTTGGGAGGAACAGTCGGCGACATTGAAGCCCTGCCGTATTTGGAAGCCTTGCGGCAAATGCGATGGACCCTGGGCAGCGAAAACTGCCTCGTCATTCACCTGACGCTCATCCCTTACCTCCGGGCTGCCAAAGAACTAAAGACCAAACCCACTCAGCACTCTGTCAAGGAATTGCAAAATGCCGGAGTACAGCCGGATGTGCTGGTCTGCCGCACGGAGTACCCGCTAAATGAAGGCCTGCGCAAAAAACTGGCCCTCTTTTGCAATGTCCAATACGATGCCGTGATCGAGGCCATAGATGCCAAAACCATTTACCACGTGCCTCTGCACATGCAGGAAGAAGGCTTGGATGAGCTGGTTTTGCGCAAGTTCAAACTCCCCATGCGGCAGGAGCCCGACCTGCATCTGTGGAAGGAGTTTTTGCACAAAGTGGAAAATCCTTCGCGCCAATTGCGCATTGCCCTGGTGGGCAAGTACAATGAGTTGCAGGACGCCTATAAATCCATCTACGAGTCCTTCATCCACGCCGGCGCTGCCAACGACTGCAGGGTAGAGGTGGTACCCATTCACTCCGAAGATTTGGAGGCGCCGGATGCAGATCCGGAAAAAATCTTCAAAGACATCCACGGCATTCTCGTAGCACCGGGCTTTGGCGAGCGGGGGATTGAAGGCAAGCTGCGTGCCATCCGCTATGCCCGCGAGAAAAAGCTGCCTTTCTTTGGCATCTGCCTCGGCATGCAATGCGCTGTGGTGGAATTTGCCCGCCATGTCATGGGCCTGAAAGAAGCCGCCTCCACTGAAATGAATGCCGAAACCCCGGACCCCGTCATCGCCTTGATGAAGGAGCAGAAAAAAATCACCCAAAAAGGAGGCACCATGCGCCTCGGCGCCTACGCCTGTGTCTTGGCTGAGGACTCTCTCGCAGCAAAAGCCTATGGCGCTACGCAGATTAGCGAGCGCCATCGCCACCGCTATGAGTTCAACAACGCCTACCGCGAGCAAATGGATGCGGCCGGCCTCAAAGCCACCGGCATCAATCCGGAGTCCGGCCTGGTGGAAATCGTCGAACTCCGCGACCACCCTTGGTTCGTGGGCGTCCAATTCCATCCCGAGCTCAAAAGCACGGTAGAAAATCCACACCCGCTTTTTGTGGCTTTTGTGAAAGCTTCTTTGGAGACAATGGTTTAAAAAACCTTATCTTTGTACTCAAGTCAGTACAATTTCCTAACCCCTACAAAAACTTTCCATGAAAAGCCTGAAATTTTTTGCCCTCTTCTTCTTTCTTGGCCTCTTTGTGCTGGAAACGACCTCCTGCAATAAGCAAAACAAGGTCAATGAACAATACCTCGGCGAGTACAATGGCACCATTGGTTACCCCAATCCCCAGGATCCGATCCAGACGATCTATGAGGATGGGGCAACCCTGCTCGTAGAGAAGCAGAGCAAGAATAAGTACAAAATGAGCAGCCCCACCCATCCCGACCACTTTCCCGAAACGGTCTATGTCATCAATAAACTGCTTAGCAATGTGGATACAGCAGGCCAGGTAGGGATCGAAGAAGGACAACTCGGCTCTACCGGTACCTTTGTCTTTTCAGATGATGCCGATTCGACCTATATCTTCGTTTCGCGTGGCGATGTGGATATGCAGGTGATTTTCACAGGCTCAAAGCCCAACTAATGCCGTGCAGGCACCTCAAATTTTTTGAAAAAATTTTTTCAAAAAATTTGCACAGAAATAAAAAGGCGTTGTATCTTTGCATCGCTTTCGAAAAGAGAGCCTGTTTTACAAGCGAAAGTAGCTCAGTTGGTAGAGCGCAACCTTGCCAAGGTTGAGGTCGCGGGTTCGAATCCCGTCTTTCGCTCTAACCGGGAAGCCTTCGATTTGAAGGCTTTTTTTTTAGGTAATATTTACCTCTCTGCCCGGATGGTGGAATTGGCAGACACGCAGGACTTAAAATCCTGTGGCCCGGAAGGGCCGTGCGGGTTCAAGTCCCGCTCCGGGTACGAACTTTGGGAGATGGGAGCCTGCGTAGCAGGCTCCTTTTTCATTCCGTCTTCCAGCCCTCATAAAAGATTTCCGGATAAGCCTCTCCGTTGTATTCTCCCGTCTTGCCAATGGCGAGGCCGGTGATGCTGAAGGTGTAGTCTATGAACAGGTACCAGGCCTCATCCCTGGGATTCACTGCGAAAACCACGCCATCCCGGGTTGCTCCTTTGGATTTGAAAACCATAGAGGGCAGGATGCTTTCGTCGGGGCTGATCACTTCGTACTTGAAGAGTCCGGCTTTGCGAAGCTCAACAGTAAAGGAATCGCTGAGCACGGTGGTGCTGGAATCGCTGAGGTCAAATTGCACCACGTTCCCGTTGTAAAAACCGTCGTGAATGTCTTTGGCGAATTTATCCTTTTTGCAGGCAGTGGGCGCTATGAGCGCTGCGATGAGGGCGAAGAAGAGTAGCTTTCTAATCATGATTTTGGTGTAGCGGTTGGCGAACGAGAAGATGCTCGTCTTCCTGAAGAACGAAAAAGGGCTGCAATTGCTGTTTGAGAGACTCAAAAACAGCCGTTGAGGCGCTTTGTATTTCCATGCGGTTTTGGGCAGGGAGCCAGCGCACTTTTATTTGGCCATTCTCATCCTCGAAGAAATAGCTTCCCTGGCTTTTCTCTGTGGGGTAAAAATTCAGAGGCTCCCGGCCTTCGGGTTTAAGCACCAGCGGCTGAGAAGGATCGGGCAGGAGGATGTAGAGTTGCCGTCCCTCTTCTTGCAGGACCAGCTGGAGACTTTTTTGAACGCTTTGTTCGCCTTTTGCGCGGTTGCTGCCTGCTGTGGGCAGTTTGTTTACTGCCACACTTTTTCGGGCGGCTTTTGCATGATAGCGGGGGGTATAGCTGGCATAAAGCAGGCGTATTTCCCGAATGACGGCAGCGCTTTCCGTGGCATCACTGACGAGCTCTTCGTACATGGGAGAGGCTGTGTGGTCTTCCATGAGGGCCATGGCGCCTTGCCCGTGGTCTGCAGGCGAGAGAAATCTGCTGACCAGGGAGATGAGGATGATCACCGTAGCGGCTACCGCACTGATGCGGTAGATAGCTGGCAGCAGTTTGCGCTTTTTCGTTTGGCGAAAGCCTGATTCATCTAAGCGCTTGTCCAATTGTCGCCAGATGCGTTCGGGGGGGCGCTCATCCAGTTTGTGGGCGTTTTCTCTGAAAACATCTGAGATGTCTTTGGGCTTTTTCATGGTCGGTCGTATTTTTTTATGCCCGATTCCTTGCGGGCTCTTTTTTCCAACAACTCCCGGAGCTTTTTGCGCGCCAGGATGAATTGTGATTTGGAGGTGTTGATGCTGATGCCCAGCATCTCTGCAATTTCGCGGTGCTTATAGCCCTCAATGGCGTAAAGGTTGAAGACTGTGCGGTAGCCCGGGGGCAGTTCGTCCAAGAGCTGCAGGATGTCTTCGGCCTCGAGCTCCTGCTGTATGGAGAAGCTCTCGTCTTTGAGGGTGTGGTCGGGTTCTACGGCATTTTTCAGGGCGTGTTTCTTGCGGATTTTCATCAGGGCCTGATTGACCATGATACGTCGCATCCAGCCTTCAAAATTGCCGCTGCCGTCGTACTGATCAATGCGCGTGAAGATTTTGAAGAAACCCTCCATCAAGGCATCTTCGGCATCTTCGCGCTGCAGATAGCGCTTGCACAAGCCAAACAGCCGGGGCGCATAGCGGTCGTACAACAGCTTTTGGGCTGAAGCTTCTCCACGGCGGCAGGCTGTTATGAGCTCTTGATCTGTCACGGGCAAAACATTAGCGCTTGCCGTAAAGATGCAAAAAAAGACGGGAATGGTGTTGCCCGCACTCAGGGCCTGCGAATGACGATGTCGCCAAAAGTGATTTTGACAGAAATGGTAGCCATTTTGTTGGCCGGCGTGAAGATGGCGCGCTTGAGCTTGCCCGAATTTTCGATGAAGTTGAACTTCAGCTCATTGGGTGTGCTGATGTTGCCGTAATGGGCTGTGAGGGTATAGCCATAGATGCCCGGCTCGGGATCGAAGAAATACACATCGGCTTTCTCGGCCGTGATGTCGAGCTTCAGTTCAGACTGGTCTGTAAAGAGTTTGATGAGGCCGTATTGGGCATTGATGGTGAAGTCGCCCGAGATGTTGTGCAGGGTGAGGTCCGAGCGTTTGGAGTTGATGTTGACTTCGCCGCTCAGGCCATCGGCCAGCAGGTCTCCGAAATAGGTGTCTATGGCCATGTAGCCGGAGAGGTTGGTCAATTGGATGTCGGTGAAGCGCAATTGGGTGCGAAGTCGCTTGGTGAGATCGTCGGCTCGCAGGCTGCCATAGTTGTTTTTGACATAGACGGGGCAGTCGGCCGGCAGGCTGACGGTGTATTGGACTTTGAGCTGAGCGGAGGGCTTTTCTCCTGATTTGAGGTAGTTGCGGAAGTAGAGTTTTGAGCCCTCCTGCTTGATGCTCAGCTGCATGGTTTCGAGATCTTTTTCGGCCTGGTGTACGTCGGTGTGTTTGGCGATGATCCTGACTTCTACGCGCACTTTGTTTTGCGTCCAGCTTTCCACCACGATTTCTGCATGTTGCCCTTCGATATTGACTTCGGAGCCGGCAGCGTACTCAAAGACTTTGGTCGTGCTTTTGGTAACGACCTGCAGGGTAGTGGTTTGGGCTTTCGCCAAATGCCATACGGACGCGAGCAGCAAGCTGAAGAGTAGGTTTCTGTAGGTCATGCTTATATGATTTTGCGCAGCAGCTCTTTGGCGAGTTGCGTGCGTTCCAGTTCAATTTCCCTGAGTTGCCGTGCGAATTGCGGGTCGGTGTTGTAGTCACTGAGGGCTTCTGTGAGTTCGGCTTTCGCCAAATTTAACTCTTGCAATTCGCTTCTCAGTTGGGTGATTTCATCGGTGATGGCTTCGGGGGGCAGGCTTTGGAGGAGTTCTTCGATCTCTGCAAAGGCTTCTGCGTCTTCATCCCACTGCTTGCTGTTTAACAGTTGGTCGCTGACTTCTTCGGTGCTGTGGGTATAGTCGAAGGCCATCTCTTGGCTTTTTGTGCCGGCAAAAGGTTGATACGTCCAGAGTGCCAGGCCGAGAAGCAAGACGACGGCTGCTGCCATGGCGCGCAGGGGGGTGATGAGGGTTTGCGTTTTGGGGCTGTCCAGAGCGCTTTCGATCCTGCTCCAAAGATGTCGGGGTGGTTCGTGTAGGGGCAGGCGTTCGATGGCCTGGAGCAGGGTAGGCGTGTTGCGTTCCCTGTTGAGTTCATGCTCAATGCGATTCCAGAGCTCTTCACGCGGTTCGCGGGTTTTCATTTGCCGTAAGGCGGAGGAAAGAATGTGTTTGTTTTTTTCCATGACAAGCTCAATTAATAGCCGTATTTCCTTAAATTTTTGCGCAGCAGTTTTTT
>JALVES010000184.1 GCA_027030635.1 Saprospiraceae bacterium
ACTTTGTGATATTCCGGCGGCGAGGGCTCGTTTTTTGAAGGCGGGCCCCCGGGCATTGGGGGCTTCATCCCGCATTCTCAGCAGGCGTACATCGGGTGCAAAAGTTGCTGCGATGAAGGGCGTGCGATCTTCGGAGAAATCGTCTATGAGGAAGATTTCGCGCAAATCGGCGGGATACTCCTGCTCGCACAGGCTTTGGAGGCAGGCGCGAATGTGCTCTTCTTCGTTGCGGGCAGGTACGATGAGCGAGCAGCTTTGCCGGGGGAGGTAAGTGTCGGGGGGCTTGTATGTGGGCGTTCGCAGCCAGGCGATGATCATGCCTGCTATGATGAGGAGGTAGGCGCCGGTGGAAAGTATAGTGATGTAAGTGATTGCTTCCATTGAGGCTAAGGTACAATGGTTCATTAAGAATTTAGACAGCAATGCCAGTAATAGAACGCGGATGACGCGGGTTGTGCGGGTTTTCGCGGGTTTTAGTGAGTTTAACTTGATAACTTATTTCCTAAAGGAAACGGGCAGTTCACACTCACCGGAGTTCGGCTTTGCTCACTCGCCGGAGTTCGGCTTTGCTCACCCACCAACGGGCAGGCTTTATGATGTGGGTGCCCCAAAGACTTAATGAACTGTTGTGATGAAACGTTGAGATGGAGACTTTTTCTTTACTTTGCAGCATGAACAGACTCATTCGCTTTTGGAATTCGCTTTCGGCTCAGTGGTTGTTTTTGTGGGCAGTGGCTTTGACGGCCATGGTGTTTTCCATGGAGTTTGTCTTGTCGCAGGCGATGATTTTTATGGTGGCCATAACGGTTTTTGAGCGGCGAGGCGGCGGCCTGCGTTTGCGGGAATCTTTTAGGCGTTTGCCTGGATTTTTCCGAAAAGAACCTGTTTGGATAGTCGTCATGCTTCCTTTTTTCATAGTCCTGTTTTCTATTTTTTGGACGGAGGACTACGCCTATTGGTTGGAGCGTTTGCGCATTAAATTGCCCTTTTTGTTTTTGCCCGTGGCTTTTGCGTCGGCGGCTCCGTATCTGAGGGAGAGGCATCGCAATCTGGCCTTGTATTTGTTTTTGTGGGTGATGCTTGTGGCTTGCGTTTATGTGTTGTTTGGTTATGTTTCCAACTATGAGGAGGTTGCTGTTTTGCTGAGTCAGGGGAGGCCTGTGCCGACGCCTTCCAATCACATTCGCTTTAGTTTGGCTTTGGCTTATGCCGTTTTTGTGGCGGCTTATCTGGCACGGAAGCGCTTTAAGTTGCGTTGGGCGATTGAGGTGAAGGGGCTTTGGGTTTTGTCTGTTTTCTTTTTTGTGTTTTTGCACTTTTTGTCTGTGCGCAGCGGTTTGTTGTCTTTGTATGTCGTCTTATTTTTTTTGGCCTTTCGGCAAATTTTTTCTCCGCGAACGAGTGCGCCTTTGCGCCGTGTGGCCTGGATGGGGTTGTTGGTGATTGTGTTGTTGCCTTTCTTGTCTTATCGCTTTGTGCCTGCCTTTCGGCAGAAGCTCGATTATATGCGCTGGGACTTGCAGCAGTATTTTTCCGGAAAGGAGGATTTTCCCTCTTCGGATTCCGACCGCCTGCGCTCGCTTGAGCTTGGGTGGGAGCTGGCCAGGGAGCATCCTTTGATTGGCGTGGGTGCCGGAGATTTGAGGCGGGAGATGCATGAAAAATACGCCTTGCGCTATGGGGGGAAGGTGGAGCCCAAGATGCCGCACAGCCAGTGGCTGACTTACCTGGCGGGCACGGGCGTGCTCGGGCTCTCCCTATTTCTCTTTTCTTTTTTCTACCCCCTTTTTGAGAAGCGCCGCTACCGGCAATTTTTATTTGTGAGCTTCTGGCTGATTGTTTTTGTCTCCTTTTTTGTGGAGAACACTTTGGAAAACAATTTCGGGGTGAGTTTTTATGTGTTGTTTTTGCTCCAAGGGGTCATTGGGTGTTTTGAGGGTGAAATGTTGACAGTTCGTTAAGTTTTTGGCTACCTGTTTCCTTTGGAAAATAGGCTATCAAGTTGAACCGGTTTAATCTTTTAGATTGAGCTTGCCTGCTGTAGGCAGGTTCTGTCTAAAAGATGGCGGCGTACAATAGTGACATGATAGAACGCGGGCTTCGGCAAACTCAGCCTGACAGATGACGCGGATTTCGGCAAGCTCAATCTGACAGATGACGCGGGTTTTCGCGGATTTCGGCAGGCTCAATCTGACAGGTTTTTTAGCGGATTCAATTTGATAACCTGTTTTCCAAAGGCAGATGGTCAAAAAAACTTAATGAACTGTTGTGTTTACCTTTCCCTTAGAAACGCGTAGTTAACAGCACTTTGTCGAACTTTTCCAATTTCCCCGGGGCGAGGAAATAGGATTCTCCGCCTTGGGCGAGTACCATTTCGGCCAGGTCGTCTATGGCGTCTTCGTGGAAGTCTCCATCGGGGGCAAATTCAGGGTTGAAGACGAAGAAGAGGCCGTCTTTGGTGCTGTAGCCTTCTACGCGGTAGCCGCGTTCGGTGAGCAGCATGCGGGCTTCTTTCATGGCTGCGGCCTGCCAGGCTTCCTGGATGCCGGCTGCATAGCGCAGGCGGTCTATGTCGTCCTGGATGGCGGCGAGGAGTTGGTCTTCCCATTTTTCGGAGAAGGCCTGGAGTTGTTCGTTGATTTTTTCGCTGATTTCGGAGACGCGCATGTCGTCATAGCTGCCTTCTATTTCGCCTATGATTTTGTTGGGGCGTTTGGCGTATTTCCGAAAATAGCCGAGGAGTTTGACATCGCCCATGAGGATGAGCGGCATTTGCATGGGGGCGTGCAAGCGGAGAAAGTGGTCGAGCTCACGGGCGTATTTTTCCAGTGCTATGCTTTCGGTTTTTGCGGGGTCCACGCCTGCTTTGTTTTCGCGCTTGAGAAAGTCTTCAGCGCCCTTGGGGATGTCGCTGTCGAGCGCTTCGTGCAGGTCTTTGCCAAAGCCATTGAAGAAGCGCGTTTTCTTTTTGCTCAGAACCAGCACGTCGTATTGAAATGTCCTGTTGACTTGCAGCAGCAAATCGCGGATTTCGAAAGAGTCGTCAACGATGACTTTGGGCTTGACTTCCATGGGGAAGTAGAGCACTTCTGCTACGTTGGCAGAGGCGAAGAGTCCTACACCGCGCAGGTAGTTGTTGTATTGTACGGATTCCTCTAAGGCTGTCATGCGCTCTTCGAGCTTTTTAATGAGTCGTTTGTCGTAGCCTTGTTTTTCCAGTTCTTCCACGGCAGTTTTGACGCCGTTTTTGATCTCAATGCGCAGTTTGTCGTTGTTGATGGAGGGATTGTCGTTTTGCTTTATGATAGAGATGCAGGGAGATTCCTTCACTTGCAGCAGTTCTACCAGTTTTTCCTGCAGGCTAAATGCTTTGTTGGCGAGTTTCATCTTGTTCATGTTTTTGTTTTTTTATGTGTTTGAAAG
>JALVES010000185.1 GCA_027030635.1 Saprospiraceae bacterium
TAGATGCCACGGCTTCAGAACAGGGCAGCTTCCACTGGTTTACGGACAACGGGCAAATCGTGAGCGGCGAAAACAGCCCTCAGCCCCTGATTTCCGCTCCGGGTGATTACGTCCTGCAATTCACTGACGACCAAAACGGCTGTACGGCTTTTGATACGGTAGCCGTGGTCGAAGATATAACACTCCCTCAGTTGATGCTTGTTGATTCTTTACTGTTAAGTTGCTATCAGCCGGCAGATACCCTGCAGGTAGCAGTGCAAACTTTTTCAGGCCATCCCTTCAACTTGCAGTGGGCAGATGAGCAGGGGAATGTGCTTCCTCTTTTAGATTCTGTTTCTGTAGTGTTTGACGCGTCCGGCTCGTATGCAGTGCAAGTTGAGGATTTGGTCAATGGCTGCTCGGCAACAGCGACTTTACAGGTGTCGGGCGATATGTCTGCGCCCATACTGGATTTGGCGGAAGCCGACACCCTGAGCTGTGCGGAGTCCTACCTGCTGGCCGAAGTTTTTGCCGATGCCGGCACGCATCCCCTGACTTATGCCTGGAGTACGTCCGACGGCCACATCCTCGGAGCTACAGACGGGCCGCAGATTTTGTTGGATACGGCAGGTGTGTATGCCGTGTTGGTGCAGGATGTGGAAAACGGTTGTACGGCAACAGACAGCCTGAGCGTAGCTCCTGCGCCTCCTCCTCCCGTATTGGATTTGGCGGAAGCCGACACCCTCACTTGTTATGAGCCTTATCTCGACATCGCGGTGGGGGTAACGGGCGCCAGTAATTCACTGGCTTATTCCTGGACCACTGTTACGGGGCACTTTACCGGCGCTGTGGACGAGGCTGTGGCCGGTGTGGATTGGGAGGGCTGGTATTGGGTGGAAGTGCAGGATTTGGCAACGGGCTGTGTGGCTGTTGACAGCATTTGGATTGAAGAGGGGAGAGCCTTCCCGGAGGCTCAGGCTTCGGCCTCAGGCAACATTGCCTGCGATCAACCCGAGGTGTCGCTCAGCGCTGCGGGCTCTTCAAGCGGTACAGATGTAAGTTATTTGTGGACTACAGCCGGCGGGGCGTTTTCAGGGCCGGTCAACCAGTTCGAAGCCGTGGCCGTGGCTGCCGGCAGTTATCTTTTGCAGGTAACTTACCAGAGCAACGGCTGCTCCTCCTGGGCAAGTGTAACGGTGGAGTCTGATGTGACTTTGCCCTCCTTAGAGCTTGCGTTGCCGGACACCATTACCTGTGTGCAGCCTGTTGTGAGCCTTTCGGCAAATACCGATTTGCCCGATAGCCTGGCGCTTTGGCATTGGCAGGTGGAAGAGGGGGCTTTGGAGGGAGATTTGTTTGGGGACTCTGTGTTGGCGCTTGAGGCGGGCACTTATGTGGTTTTTTTGGAAAACTCGTCCAACCAGTGCATGGTTTCCGATACCATTATGGTTTGGGCAGATACGATTAGCCCCGAGGTCTTTGCGGGGGAGGATGTGTATTTGTCTTGTGATGAGGAGAGCGCCTGGCTGTTGGGCAGTGTGGCGTACAATGATCAACTCAACATACACTGGGAAACAACGGATGGACTTTTGCTTTCGGGCGAAGACACAGCCGTGGCAGAGGCCGGAGCTGCGGGCACCTATGTCCTTTTTGTGGAGAGCCAGCTCAATGGCTGTGTGAATTCCGATACGGCAGAGGTCTTTCAGCAGTGGCCACAGAGCATGAGTCTGGAAGTGCAGCAGCCCGATTGTGCTCAGCCTCTTGGCAGTATAGCCGTGCTTGCAGTGGAAGGCGGTTTAGAGCCTTATCTGTATTCCATAGACGGAGGGCAGAGTTTTTCATCTCAGTCTTCCTTTGAGGGCCTGGAGCCGGGCGCGTATGAGGTCGTGGCAGAAGATATACAAGGCTGTCGCCTTGAGGAGGAGGTGCAGCTTGTCGAGCCTCCTGTCTTTTTGCTGCATTTTGCAGAAGAGGCTTATTACATTCACTATGGCGAGAGCGTTTTGTTAGAGCCGGCTTGGGCAGGCGGTGTTCCTGCAAGCTGGCAGTGGAGTCCTGCGGAGGGCTTGAGTTGTGCGGATTGTGCGATGCCGGAAGCGACGCCTTTTCACACGACGCGCTATGAGGTGCAGGCTGTGAGCGAGGAGGGCTGTGAGGCTTCGGCTTCCGTGCTGGTGGTAACAGATGAGCGAGAGCCGGTGTACATCCCCAACGCTTTCAGTCCGAATGGCGATGGGTACAATGATTTGTTTGAAGTTTATTTGCCGCAAGGCAGCGAATCACAGCTATTGAGTTTGCAGATCTTTGATCGCTGGGGCGAGAGCGTATTTTTGTGGGAAGGAGACGGCTCTTCGGGCCTAAAGGGGTGGAATGGCACTTTCAGGGGGCAGCCTGCGCAGGCCGGTGTGTATGCTTACGTCTTGCAGTTGCGGGACCGCAAGGGGCGAATCAGGATTTTTAGCGGAGACTTTGTCTTGGTGAGATAGAAAAAGGGGAAGGACAGAGCGCCCTTCCTTTTTTATTTTAGAAAGTCGGGCAGCCCAATTGGCGACCACCGTTGCCGTTTTGCCGGCCGAGTTCCCAGGAGAAAGAGATGGTGGAGAAAAAGTACCAGTCTTTGGCGGGGCCGCCTCTCGGCGTGCCAGTGGGGTAGTTGGTCGGCTCTTTTCCGGTGAGTTCTCCGCTGCGATTGGAGAGGTCGGCAGCCAGTTGGCCGTTGCCGGCAGCGAGTACGTTGAGATCCACATAGGAGCCTCCCACATCGTCGAGATAGTCGGTAAACAGTTTGCGGCCCCCAATCTCCAAGGCGAGTACGCCTGATTGCCCTACCTGGAATTTCAGCCCGCCTCCGAGGGGGATGGCCAATTGCGTAAGCGCATAGCGCTCCGGGAAGCCGGGCATGCCCTGGCCTTCTGTGCCGAGCGGCTGCAGGGCATATAGCTGCCCCTGATACAGAGCCTTGGGGTTGAAGTAAAAGCCCGCTATGCCGATGAATCCGTAAGGCGTAAACTTATGGCCAAAGCGACCGCCAAATTTGCGCAGGTTGATTTCTTCAATGGCGGAGAGCTCGAAGATGTCGCTTTGGAAGCTGAGGTTGCGCCCTGTTCGCCCGGGGTCCTTTGAAGTGGCATCAGAACCGGTTACCCGGCCATATTGCAGGCCGATGCGGAGATTGAAGTGCCCGCTTTGCGGCCAGCGGCCAAATACGCCCAAGCTCGGGCCAAATTCAAGCACGGCCGCTATGGGGTTGGACAGCGGGTCGGGCGAGAGGTCTCCCTGATAGTGGGCCAGGCCGGCGCTAACGCCAAATTGCAGTTCCTGAGCCTGCACGGAGGGCATGAAAAAGGAAATCCATAATGCGATAAGGGGGAGCAAAGGGAGCTTCAACGGGAATTGTTTCATGGGAGTTTACCGGTTTTGGGTTATTTGTTCATACCAAATCATACGCCTATTAATACGAATGAAAATTCGGAATAGTTCGGTTTTCTGTCGGTAGTTGGCAAAATTACCTGAAAAAGGGGAGAGAATAAAGTGTGGATTGTCTTGTATTTGCTATATTTGTGGCGTCAGGGGATGAATTTTACAGAAAATTGCATGTACAAGCCAAGGGAGGAAGAACTCTTAAAAACTTTGATTTAAAGAGAACAGGAAGTGTAAAAAGGACAGTCAATCCTTTTCTCTTTGTGGCTTTTGGATACCCTGTTTGAGGTGGTATAGCTCAATCTCGGGCTTGATGCGCTTTTTATAGGGGCTGTTCAGTCTGCAGTTCTAATTGTTTCAGGGGGACTATTAAATTGGCAAAACAAGTTAAGATGCGTACACATTTACTCCTTATCGTGGCGGTACTTACGCCGTGTGTTTTCGGTTTTTCAGACAAGGCCTCTTCAGGAGGCTGGCGAATGCAGACAGAGCCACCGCAGGTGGTTGTACTCAATCAGGATGACAGTGGTTCGCGTCATTTGTTGGAAATGGCCGGGCCGGCTACGGAAATTGAGTTGCAGGGGCTTGAGCCCGGGCGCGTGTACTACCTCTCGGTGCTTCAGGAGGGTACGGGAGGCTGTGAGGCCACGCTGGCCCTAAAGGGCAAAAAGTCGCAGGAGGCTACGCTCCATTTTAAAGCCAAAAAGGACAGGCAGCGCCTTTTGATTTACAGCGACTATCTCAAGAGCGGTTGCGCTCCCTACGTCTGGTTGTCGGTTATGCGAATTGGTGTGGTTTCCGTCAAGTCGAAGGAGGTGCCCACACCGGATAAGTCCATGCCTCCACCCATCACCACTTCTACGGTCTTTTCTCCCCAGCAGTTGATTGAGGATGTTCTTATAGGGGGTGGTTGTTTTGAGGTGTCTAACATTACCTATAGCGGTTCTTCTATAGCACGGGGCACCTTCACCAATGGTGCTTCTTCCATAGGTATTCAGGATGGCATGATCATTTCTTCCGGCCCAATTTCTACAGCTACAGGGCCGAATACGACAACCGGCGCCGGTGCCAGTGTAGGAGGCGGGACAGATATAGACCTGGCCGGTTTGGTATCGGGCATCGTGGTTTTTGATGCGGCTGTCATAGAGTTTGATTTCACACCCACTATTAGCCAGGTTACTTTTGATTATGTTTTTGCCTCCGAGGAGTATTGCGATTTTGTAAACAGTCAGTACAATGATGTGTTTGGCTTTTTTCTCAGCGGGCCGGGCATCAATGGGCCTTTTACCAACAATGCGGAGAACATCGCTTTGATTCCCGGGACAACGACTCCTGTGACAATCAACAATGTCAATCATCTTTCCAATCCTGCATATTACATCAGCAATCAGCCCTTTGTACAGGGCGGAGTCTGTGCCAGTCATCCCATTGCCGGCCCTCCGGGAACCCAGGATTGCCAGTTTGACGGATTTACTACCGTACTAACGGCCACGGCCAATGTCATTCCCTGCGAAACATACCATATCAAACTGGCCGTAGGTGACGGCTCCGATGCTGTTTATGACTCTGCCGTCTTTTTCCGGGCCAACAGCTTTGTAGCCGGCGGGGAAGCGGAAGTAACGGCCATCAATCCTGCCACAGGCACCAACGTCATTTATGAAGATTGCGGTACGGGCTTTTTTGAGTTTGTACGCACCCAGGGAGACATCTCGCAGCCTGTTGTCCTCGACATTACGATTGGCGGTACAGCTACGCCCGGCGTAGATTACGTGCCGCTTCCCAACCCCATCGTCATTCCGCCTTATCAGAACTCCATCCAAATTCCCATTTCAGTCATCTCCGATCTCATCATTGAAGGGTCTGAGACGATCACCATTACGCTGGATCTTCCATGCTCTTGTGCTACCTCCGAAGCAGAGATCATTATTGAAGAACTGCCTGAATTGGACGTCTCTCTGCCCGATGTAACGGTTTGCTCGGGTTTGCCTGTACAATTGGAACCCGCTGTTTCCGGAGGGGTGCCTTTTCCCGTGGGCTTCCCTTATCAATACCAATGGAGCAATGGCTCCACAGGGCCTTTTTACGTAGATTTTCCCACAGAAGACGGGCAGGTCAGCATCACAGTTACAGACTTTTGTGGCCAGATGGATTCAGCTTTTGCAAACATTGATGTATATACTTTGGAAGCTGCCATCTCCGGGCAGGATGTCCTTTGTGATTCTACTGATGAAGCCGGCATAACCGTTGATTTTACCGGCCCCGGGCCCTGGGATATTGTCTATACCATTGACAGTGTTGGGCCCTACAACCTTAATGATATTACCAGTACCCCCTATACATTTACCACTTCACAGCCGGGTGTTTATGAAATTCTGGCTGTGATCAGCGAAGGTTGTGTAGGTGAAGGGCTGGGCGAAGCCGTCATCGGAAGCTCGGAGACTTTCCTGGATACACTTACTACAGACCCCTCCTGCTATAACTACGAGGATGGCTCCATAGACTTGACCGTTACCGGCACCTCTCCGCCCTTTACTTTCAACTGGTCCAATGGCTCAACGGCAGAGGACCCCGTCAATCTCGGTGCCGGCGATTATACCGTAACCGTAACAGACAGCGTTGGCTGCGAAAGCAACCTGATGGTTACGCTCGGGCAGCCCGACAGCATAGCCATTATCGTAGATAGCATCCAGGGCGTGAGCTGTGCCAACCCCACAGGCGGCAGCATAGACATCTCCGTCAGCGGAGGCGCCGGCAATTATACCTATCTGTGGAGCAGTGCCGATACTACCCAGGATGTCTCGGGGCTTACCTCGGGTACCTATACCGTGCAGGTAAGCGATATCAACAATTGCCCCGGAAGCATGGAGGTGTATGTGCCGGGAGATACCAGTGTGCCCATTGCCGCTATTTTTTCCTCCGGCAATATTGATTGCTCACAGACCATCGTAACCCTCGATGGCAGCGGCTCTTCCTCAGGGCCCGACATCACCTATCAATGGACGACACCTGATGGCAATATCGTAGGAGCCGCCGACCAGCCCGTCATTCAGGTGGATGCCCCCGGCAGCTATGAGCTGACTGTAACCGATATGGCCAACGGTTGTTTCGCGGCCTCCTCCGTCTTGGTTGATGCCAACACCACTCTGCCCGTCGCCAATGCCGGCCCCTCCCTCGAAATCAACTGCTTCCAGCCCTCGATATCCCTCGATGGCACAGCCTCTTCGGCAGGCCCTAACATCACCTATACCTGGACGACCGCCGATGGCAACATCGTCTCCGGCGACGATACACCCACGCCTACGGTAGATGCCGAAGGTACCTACATCCTGACGGTGCTGAATACCGACAACGGCTGTACGGCTACCGATGAAGTGCTCGTTACTGATGTCAGCATCGCCCCCCCTGCCAATGCCGGAAGCGATGCCAACATAGACTGCATGACGCCTACAAGCGTGCTGGGAGACCCCTCAGCACCGGGCACTTATACCTATGCCTGGACGACCGCCGATGGCAACATCGTCTCCGGCGGCGATACACCCACGCCTACGGTAGATGCCGAAGGTACCTACATCCTGACGGTGCTGAATACCGACAACGGCTGTACGGCTACCGATGAAGTGCTCGTTACTGATGTCAGCGTTTTCCCCACCATCACACTTGCTCCGCCAGAGGTGGTCTCCTGCTACAATCCTTCTATACAGTTGGATGCCGGTGGCTCCAGTACGGGCCCCAATTTTGTGTATGCCTGGACGACCTCCGACGGCAACATCGTCTCCGGTGCCGATACGCCCAATCCCGTCATAGACGAAGGCGGTACTTACGAACTGACCATCACGGATACGGCCAACGGCTGCGAAAGCACCGGCCAGATCACAGTGCAGGAAGATCAAAACTATCCCGTTTTGACAGTTGCCGATCCGCCTTTGCTGAGTTGCCTCAATCCCTCCATGCAATTGGATGCCTCGGGCTCTTCTTCCGGCCCGCAGTTTACCTTTGAGTGGAGTACCGTGGACGGCAACATCGTTTCGGGCAGCAATACCTCCACGCCCGTTATCAATGAAGCAGGTACTTATGTCGTTTTGCTCACCAATACCGACAACGGTTGCCAGACAACAACCACAGTTGTCGTCAATAGCGATGCCGAAACGCCGCAGGCCGAGGCCGATGTGCCCCAGGAACTCAATTGCGGCTTCTCAGAAGTTACCATCACCGGTGCAGGCTCCAGCACGGGAGCCAATTTCGAATACAACTGGACCACCTCCGACGGGAACATCCTCTCGGGTGCAAACAGTCTTTTTGCCTTGGTCAATGCGCCGGGCAGCTATACCCTTTACGTCTCCAATACGGTCAACGGCTGTGTTGACAGCACCACCGTTGAGGTTACGCAGGATGTACAACCCCCGCAAATATCCATCGCCAATCCGGAGGTGTTGACCTGCGTTACAGAGCAGATTGCCATTGATGCGGGCGCTTCCGGCTCAGGGTCAAATTTTGTGTATTCCTGGCTTTCGCCAAACGGAAACATCGTCTCCGGTGCCGATACGCCTACACCTCTTGTAGATGCTCCGGGGGTCTATTATCTCGAGCTGCAAAACACCGACAACCAATGCGTCTCCATGGATTCCGTGCTGGTCAGTGAAGACGTGCAGCCGCCCCAAATATCCATTGCCAATCCGGAAGTGTTGGACTGCGCCACGGAGCAACTCACCATAGATGCCACAGCCTCCGATTCAGGGCCGAATTTTGTGTATTCCTGGCTTTCGCCAAATGGGAACATCCTCTCGGGTGAGGACACGCCTACGCCGCTCGTGGATGCTCCGGGGACTTATGAACTGGAGATTCTCAACACGGCCAACGGCTGTACTTCAAGCATGCAGGTCGTCGTCAATCAGGACATCACTCCGCCTGTAGCCATGATTCAGCCGCCGGGCATGATTACCTGTGGCACACCCGAATTGACGCTCGATGGCACGGCTTCCTCCTCAGGGCCCAACATCATTTATCAATGGACTTCCGGCGATGGCAACATCGTCTCCGGCGAGGATACGCCCATGCCTCTGATAGACGAGCCCGGGCACTACATGCTGGAGGTCATCAATCAGGACAATCACTGCGTGGATACCTTTGGTGTCAGCGTACAGCAAAACACCACACCTCCCGTCGCAGAAGCAGGGCAGGGCTTCGTCCTGGATTGTAACACCCCGCAGGTGAGCTTAGACGGTACGGCCTCCGATTCCGGCCCGCAATACAGCTATCAATGGGTAACGGCCGATGGCAACATCGTTTCCGGTGCCAATACCCTCACGCCGGTGATTGACGCCCCGGGCACTTATGAATTGATTGTCGTCAATCAGGAAAACGACTGCGAGGCCGGCGATCAGGTGCTCGTTGAAGAGGATGCCAACCAACCCGTGGCAGCAGCTATGGAGCCGGAAGACCTCACCTGCGCTCAAACCCAGGTAACCATAGATGCCTCGCCCTCTTCCCAAGGGCCCAATTACCAGTACAGCTGGCAGGTCGTGAGTGGTGGCAACATCGTCTCCGGAGCCAACTCCCTGGCGCTTTCCGTAGATGCCCCGGGCATTTACGAATTGACGGTGCTGAATACCGATAACGGCTGCGAGGAAAGCATCCAGGTGGAAGTCGAAGAAAATACCGTTGCTCCCGAGGCACAGGCAGCTGCGCCCCAACTCATCACCTGCACCAATACGGCTGTGCCTCTCGATGGCTCCGGCTCTGACCAGGGCGCCAACTACAGCTACCAGTGGATGACGACGGATGGCAACATCGTCTCCGGAGCTACTTCCCTCAATCCCATAGTGGACCAGACGGGTACTTATATCCTCGAAGTTTATAATGCAGAAAACGGCTGTACGCAAACGGCCTCTGTAAGTGTGGGTGAGGATTTGCAGCCACCCATACTCAGTACGGAAGAACCCGAAGAGCTGAATTGTGCAGTAGAGCAAACGCCGCTTTCCGTCATCGTCTCCGGGCCTGCCGGCGCCACCTTTAGCTACGCCTGGACGACGGCAGATGGCCAGATTGTCTCCGGAGCCGATCAGCCGCAGCCCCTCATAGCTGCTCCGGGAACGTATGAAGTATTGGTAACCAATGAAAACAACGGCTGCGAGGAAACGGCTCAGGTACAGGTCTTCCAGGACATTACACCGCCTGTAGCCGAAGCCGGCAATGCCGCAGAAATTACCTGCGACAATGCCGTTGTCAGCCTGAATGGTGCGGGTTCTTCCTCCGGCGCCAACTTCACTTACCTCTGGTCGGGCAGTGGCCTGGTTTCAGGAGAAAACACGCTGACGCCCCAGGTAAATGAAGCCGGCAGTTACCAACTGACGGTTACCAACGAGGACAACCATTGCACTTCTGCAGATGTGGTAGTTGTGAGTGAAAATACCACGCCGCCTGTGGTGGTTTTGGCGGAAGCCGACCCCATCACCTGCGCTGTGGAAACCGTTGCTTTAAATCCTGCCGGCACGGATGCCGGAGCCAATTTCTCCTGGTTGTGGAGCACGCCCGACGGGCAGTTTTACGATTTGAGCGATCCGCAGGCACCCATCGTCAATGCCCCCGGCACTTACATACTAGAAGTGGAAAACGATTTGAACGGCTGCGTGGAAACAGCCCAGGTGCAGGTACAGGAAGACACAACCGAGCCGGGCGCCGAAGCCGGCCCCGACCTCGAGCTGAACTGCCATTTGACGCAAGTCAATTTAAATGCACAGGCTAATGTACAGGGCATCCCTCTGGCTTACAGCTGGACGACGACGGGGGGCAATATCCTCAACGGCGCTGATGAGCAGGACCCGCTGATCAATGCACCGGGCTTGTATGAAGTTACCGTGACAAACCTGCTCAACGGCTGTACATCCACGGATGCGCTGACTGTAACGGAAAACATGCCGCAGGCCTTCGATTTTGAAACCGATGACCCGGGCTGTGCCGGCCAGACGGGAAGCATCGTCTTCCAAACGGTCATTGGAGGAGCGCCGCCTTACCTCTATTCCGTGGACAACGGGCAGAGCTTCTCTTCCAGTCCCGTCTTTAACAATCTCGAGCCGGGGGCCTATGATCTGGTGGTCATGGATGCCAATGACTGCCCTTTGGATGATGTGGCTTTCATTCCCGAAGGCTTAGAAGTTCTGGTGGATTTGGAAGCGTATGTACTCACCAGCTATGGAGAGACGACCATCCTGAATGCCATTACCAACATTGCACCCGACGATATCGAAGAAATCATCTGGTCACCCACCGATGGCCTGAGTTGTACGGATTGCCTCAACCCCTCTGCCCAGCCGGATGAGACGACCTATTACTTCGTAACCATTCGGACCAAAGATGGCTGTGAGGCCGATGCCAAAGTGCTCGTGGTAGTGGATAAGCAGGCGGCTATTTACGTGCCCAATGCTTTCTCTCCCAATGGCGATGGCAACAACGATCTCTTTATGATCTTTGCCGGGCCCAATCAGGTGGAGAAGGTGCGCAACTTCCTGGTTTTCAACCGTTGGGGTGAGACGGTCTTCGAGTATCACAACTTCGATCCCAATAACCCCGCCTATGGTTGGGATGGCACTTTCCGGGGGCAGCCGCTCAATCCGGCAGTCTTTACCTGGTATGCCGAAATTGAGTTTAAAGACGGCAGGGTAGAGCTGTTCGAGGGAGATGTGCAATTAGTTCGTTAAATAAAAAAGGCGCCTCGCATTGCGAGGCGCCTTTTTTATTTATTTAAAAATCACCTTAGCAGCCACGGTACCTTCTTCAAAGCGGATGCGGGCGATGTACATGCCTGCGGGCATTTCGCCGCGCTTGAGGGTGAAGTGGTTGTCGTTGATTTCAAACCAGTTGTTCACCAGGCGACCCTGTGCATCGTACAGCAGTACGTCTTGCATGGGGAAGTTGCGGAAGGTGCTGAAAACCGCCTCATTCGTAGCGGGGTTGGGGCTGATGTTCAGTCCTACTGCGTCTTTTTGGAGGAAATCGCCTTTGGTGTTGGTGATGATGTAATCGCTGAGATCGCAGCCCAAGTCGAGCGCGAGGCAGGCGCGGGGAGCGAAGTAAGCGATCAGCGTGTCGGTATAGGCCTGGCCGCGTTCGGGCGTCATGCTGGGATCGCCGAGGGCTGAGTAAGTAGCCAGATCGGGATCGTCCGGAGGCATGAGGAGGGCGCAGTACTGGCCTACCCAGTCGGCGGGATTCCACCAGTGCCAGGGAGAAGCTACGATGACGGTATCACCTATGGCATTCAGCTCAGGGCCATAGGGCAGGGGGAAGAGGCCGTCGAAGCCGTCGTTACGGGTGTTGGCCTGTGCAGAGTAGTCGTCTATCCAGGTTTCCGACGCGAAGACATCGTTGAGGCCCAGTTCAGCCATTTTGGCTTGTACGGTGTAAGCGCCCTGTACTTCTACAATCAGGTCGCCCGTGGTAGGTACGACCAGAATGTCCTCCATATAGGGAGCAAAGGGGTCGTAGGGATTCTGAAAGGAGATGGTAGGCACGGTGTTCTCATCAATCCAGGAGGTATCTCCGAGGGCTCCTCCGAAGTTTACGGAGAGATGGAAGTCGGAGTCATAACCCACGTGGTTGG
>JALVES010000186.1 GCA_027030635.1 Saprospiraceae bacterium
TAATGAAAAACGCAATCAAAGGCAGCAGGCTGTTTCGAATGCCACCCGTCAAATGCTCTGCCAGTCCAAAAGCAAAAGTACCCATGACAATAGACAACTTCTCAAGTACATCGTAAAAGCTGAAAAAGGAGGTGTTGTCATCGGTATCCTCAGGTATCAACTTGGAAAAAGTGGAGCGCGACATGGATTGCACCCCGCCCATCACCATGCCCACAGCCCCGGCAATGACGTAAAAGGCCATTTTAGTCTCCACAAAATAGGCAGCCACGCAGATCAGCATCCATAAAGACAACAGTACAATCAGAGAAAACTTATTGCCCTTTTTGCTCGAAAGAGCAGCAAACAGATAAGCGCCCCCAATAGCCACCAACTGCAGAATCAAAATGATGATCACCAATTCCGAGGCATCAAAAGACAGCTCCTTCTCGGCAAAGGTAGCCGCCAGGATGAGCACCGTCTGTACCCCGGCGCTGTACGAAAAAAAGGCAATCAAAAAGCGCTTGATGTTCCTGGAATTTCGAACAACAGCCCAGACTTTCTTTAACTCCTGAACGCCCTTTCGCAAGATGTCGTCTTCGGTACGCTCCTTAGAATCCGGTGGCAGGCGCCGGAAAGGGATGATGGAAAAACCCAGCCACCACAAACTCACCATCACAAAGGAAAAGCGCACGGCCACCCCCTTGTCCGCAAAGCCAAAACTCCGGTATTGACTGATCATAATCAAGCTGAAAATCAGCAAAATGACGCTGCCGATATAGCCAAAGGCAAAGCCCCGCGCACTCACTTTGTCGTAGCGGTCTTCCGTTACGATCTCCGGCAAATAGGCATTGTAAAAGACCAGGCCGCCGGCAAAGCCAATCGTGGCCAGCATGTACGAGCCCGTCCCCAGCAACAACTGCATCTCGGGATTGGCACCTCCCGTGCCCTTAAAAAAGAAAAGGGCAAAACAGGACACCGCCCCGAGATAGGTAAAAGCCCGTAGAAAAAACTTCTTCCGCCCGCTGCTGTCCGCGATGCCGGAGAGAAAGGGCGAGGCCAGCGCCAAAATCAGATAGGCCGCCGAAACGGCATAGGCATACAGGCTGCTGTTGGGCAGCGAAAACGGGCCCAGGTGTACGATCTCATCCGTTACCTGCATGTAATAAGCAGGAAAAATAGCCGCAGTAATGACCAGGGCAAAAGAAGAATTTGCCCAGTCAAAAAAAGCCCAGCCGTTGATCGTTTTTCTGTCGTTCACCTTCGTTTCGGATACATCCATCGCACTAAGGTAGCAAGAAAATCAAAACTCAACCTTCCACACCACTTCCACCTCCCAGTTTGGACGCAACTCTTCGGGCACTTTTTCCGCCAGGCGCTCGGGCTGACGGTGCTTCCAATAGTTGCCCGTATCGTAGCGGCCATTGCCATTGCGGTCTTCTATGACGACCACTTTGTACTTCCCGGGCTCCAGCACGGCAAAGCGATGCTCCCACTCCTCCACGCCCGAAACCGACTGCTCCCACAGCAGTTCCCCGCCCTGCTTCAATTGCAGCACATAGGTTTGTGCGGCATCGGGAAAGCTCAACTTCAGGTGCAGGCTGCTGAGGTTTTCTCGCTTCTCAATGCGCCAGGCAAAGCGGGTCGTATCCTGCAGGCGGCCTCCATACACGTCTTCCACGGCTCCGGGCAGCAGCTGCAGCCGATAGACGCTGCCTTCCTGCCAGGGGTGTTCTATGTGCAAGTTCCGGCAGTCGGCAGAGTCTATGGAAATCAGCGGGGAAGAAGCGAGCGGCAGGCTGTCGCGTTCCCACAAAAAGAGGCCGTCGCGAAAGCTCTTCAGGGGCGTGTCAAACTCCAGGACGATCGGCGTTTCCGGCAGTTGCTTTTGCACCTGCACAAGGGGCACAGCAGCCGGCCGCGAGCCCTGAGCATCGGTCTTCCCCCGGGCCGGGGCCTCTTGCACGGCGGGTAAAGTTTGGCGAAAGCCTAAGGAATGGTCGCTCAAAAACTCAGCCCGCCCCTTGGGCTGCAGACTTACCGTATCCGAAAAATCTCCGCCGCTCAAAATCACTTGCAGGGCTGCCGTATCGCTGCTGTGATACCACAGAAGGAGGCTGTCTTGCTCTGCCTTTCGGCAAATGAAAGCCGGGGCAGGTTCAAAGCTGCTCTCCGAAAGCTCATAGGGGGGGCGATTGAAAAGCAGTTTGAGCAGGCCGTACCGGGGCTGTATCCGGTCGAGCAAAAGCAGGGGCTGTTCCTGCGCGAACAGGCGAAGAGGGGGCAAAGACTCCACGCCCGTGCTGTCGCGACCGCTCACCACCAGGCTGTCGCTAAAGGCTATGAGCTCTGCACTCTGGTCGAAGCGATAATTCCCGTTGGCATCCTTCAGCGCAAAGAGCCGGAAGCTGTCGCGCCGCAAATTCTCCAGGCGATAGGCGCCCTGCGCGTCAGTGCGTGCAAAATACAGCGGCAAATCGCGGCTCGGAATGGAGTCTTCCCAGCCCGCCGCCTCGTACAGCATTACCAACACATCCGGCACACCCTGCCCCGTTACGGCATCCACCACCCTGCCCTCCGCCGCCAGCGAATCAATGTGGTCGCCGGTGGAAAAGACAAAGCGCAAATCGGCCGCATTGCCCTCCGTAAAATCCTTAATGGCCTCGCCAAAATAAATGGTATAGGTGGTATTGGGATGCAACTCCTCCTCATCATCAAAGCGCAGGCGTATGCGGCGGTACTTCTCCACCTTCACCTCCGGCCGCTTGCTCAAAGGAGGCGAAATGACGATCTGATTGTAAGGATCATGGAGCTGAATGAACTCGTCGAAAATCAAAAGTATATCCTGCTTCTCAAAATGCGTCTGATAGTTGGCCGTAGAATGCAAACTGTCCAAACGCGGAGGCTGCTCATCCCGAGCCCCCCCCGAAGGCGCCACCACCTGCGCACAGCCGGCTAACAGCACAAGCAGAGCCAGGGCAAACAAGGCTGCTATTGGGAAATGTTTTTGGTTCATGGAGCGAAGATAGGCGCTTTGTGCTTAATGTGGAACGCTTCGCGTTCTAATGTGGACGCTTCGCGTCTAATGTGGACGCTTCGCGTCTAATGTGGAAGCCTTGCGGCCTCTAATGTGGTTTTACGCTCGCTTCGCATCGCGGGAATAATGGAGAATGGAAAATGGAGAATGAACCAACGAAAGGATCGGGGTGCCTGCGCAAGGAGCACCCCCGAGCCGGTCTCTTAGAATAGAGAAGTTCACGCAAAAACGCGAAGAGCATAGGGCTCTCTTAGAAAGTGTAATTCAACGTCCATAGCTATTTTCCTCTGCAAGATTCGGCCAAAAAGACGCTAAGAAGCCCGTCTCCAGACAAACGCCCGGCTCCGCGACC
>JALVES010000187.1 GCA_027030635.1 Saprospiraceae bacterium
ATTTCCACCAGATGTTTGATGCTGTGGAAGGTCGGCAGCTTGGATTTGAGGAAGAAATGCGGGTCCATCCACTGCACTTTTTCGATTTGCTCGGCTTCCTGGGGCAAAAAGACTTTCTGATCGCTCCACATTCTGTACCAGTGCACAACTTTGAGGCAACGCTTATAGCCGGCTTTTTGGCAGGAAAAGGTGTGGTAGGTTTTGGCCAGTTTGGGGCCGAGCTTCAGGTCCTTGACGCCGGTTTCTTCTTCCACTTCGCGCAGGGCCGCCTGTTTTTTGGTTTCGCCCTCACCTATTTTGCCTTTCGGCAAATCCCAGATACCCCGCCGGAAGATAAAGAGCAGTTCTCCGCGCTTGTTGCCCACCAACCCGCCGGCAGCCCGGATTTTGTGGTAGAGGGAGAAAAAATCCCGCTTCAACTGCTTCAGCTCGGGGCCATAGATCAATACGGCTTTGGTGGGAGATTTCTTCTCCAGCATATCTATGTAGGGATGCAGGCTTTTGGGCTGCCCGCGATAGGGCACTTTGAGGGTTTCCTTTGGCAAGCCCTGCAGGGCTTTTCCGCTCTTGACCTCCTCTTTGGATGCCAGCACCAATTGGCGGTCTTTAATATAGATTTCGTACATTTGCCGAGATTTAAATGCAAATATGGCCACAGCAACTGAATTAGCCGGCAAGTTACTGCAAATAAAGGCAATCAAGCTGAGTCCCCGCCAACCTTTTACCTGGGCCTCGGGGATTTTGTCGCCCATTTACTGCGACAACCGCCTTTTGCTCTCGCATCCGGCCCTGAGAGATGAGGTCGTTCGACAATTGGTGAAAGCCTCCGAGCGCTTTGCACCCTTTGATGCCATTGCAGGTGTAGCCACAGCAGGCATCCCCCACGGCGTACTCCTCGCCGACCGCCTGCACAAACCCTTCCTCTACGTGCGCAGCAAAGCCAAAGCACACGGACGCCAAAACCTCATCGAAGGCCAATTGCCCGCTGCCGGAAGCAAAATCCTCGTCGTAGAAGACCTCATCTCCACCGGCGGCAGCAGCCTGCAAGCCGTCGAAGCCCTGCGCTCCGCCGGCATGGAAGTGGCAGGAGTGTTGGCCCTGTTCACCTATGGCTTTCGCCAAACGGAACAACGCTTTGCAGATGCCCAATGCCCCCTCTATTGCCTCAGCAATTACGACAGCCTGCTGCAACAAGCCCTGACGGAAAACTACATCAGCGCCGAAGAGTTGAAAGAACTCAACCTCTGGCGACAAAACATAAACTCGTAAACTCCTTTCAAACCAAAATCGGTGAAAAACCGTAAAACCGACCCACTATGAAGATCATCAACGCTGCCTCAGAGAAATTTCTCGAAAAATACCTCAACAACCCCTCTCCCACCGGACAGGAAATCGAAGGCCAAAAGCTCTGGTTGGAATACGTCAAGCCCTACATAGATGAATGGCATGTGGACAACTACGGCACGGCCTATGGCGTCATCAATCCCGGAAAAGACTTTCGCGTAGTCATCGAAGGCCATGCCGATGAAATCTCCTGGATGGTACACTACATCACCGAAGACGGCTTCATCTACGTCATCCGAAACGGCGGCTCCGACCACATCATCGCCCCCTCCAAGCGCGTAAACCTGCACGGCGACAAGGGCATAGTCAAAGGACTGTTCGGCTGGCCGGCCATACACCTTCGCCGCGGTGAAGACGCCAAGCTCTCCCCAAAACTCGAAAACATCTTCGTGGACGTAGGCGCCAAAGACCAGGACGAAGTGCTGGAAATGGGCATTCACGTGGGCACCATCCTCACCTTTGAAGACCCCTTCATGGTGCTCAACGACCGCTACTACGTGGGCCGGGCCTTAGACAACCGCATGGGAGGCTTCTGCATAGCTGAGGTAGCGCGTTTGATCAAGGAAAACAAAGTGGAGCTGCCCTTCTCGCTCTACGTAGTCAATTCAGTACAAGAAGAAATCGGACTGCGCGGCGCCCAGATGGTTGCCGACTCCATCAAGCCCCATGTGGCCATCGTTACCGACGTTACCCACGATACGAGCACGCCGATGATCTCCAAGAAAAAACACGGCGATGTGTCCTCCGGCAAAGGCCCCTCCATCACCTACGCCCCGGCCGTCCAGCCCAAATTGCTCGAGCTGATCATCAAAGCGGCTGAAGAAAACGAAATTCCCCTGCAGCGAGAGGCCTCTTCCCGCTCCACAGGCACCGATACCGACGCCTTCGCCTACTCGAACGGCGGCGTACCCTCAGCCCTGATCTCCCTGCCGCTGCGCTACATGCACACCACCGTGGAAATGGCCCACAAGGAAGACGTGGAGTCTGTCATACGCCTCATTTACCACAGCTTGCAAAAGATTAAAAACAAAGACCAGTTCAAACAACTGTAAGCGCCTGCCCCGAGGCTGCCGCCGGGGAGGTATCCATTCGCCTGTGAATGGATACCTCCCACCGTGAGCTGAGAGGCGAGATATTTTTCTACACTTATGCGCCTGCTCACTTCAGTTCTCCATCGCCTGCTCTACGGGCACTTTTGGATCGCCGCCTGCGCCCTGGCCATGTATTGGCAAAGCCGCCTGCTCTTTGGGGCAGATATCGGCCTGAATGCCACCTCCGTTTTTCTCTTCAGCGGCACCCTGGCACTCTATGGCCTGCACAGACTCATAGGCCTGAACTTCGTCACGGGCAGTGAAGTAACTTCCCGCTTCGACATCATTGCCGCCATCCGCTCAGAGACGCTCATCTATGCACTACTGGGCAGCCTCGGAGCGGGCATCAGCTTTTTCTACCTGCCCCGCCAATTGCAATTGGCCGTACCGCTCCCCGCCCTGCTCAGCCTGGCTTATGCCCTGCCCGTCTTTCGCAAAAAGCGGCTGCGCGATTTCCCCTACATCAAAATATTCCTCATCGCCCTCGTCTGGACCTGGCTGACGGCCTCCCTGCCCGCCCTTGAGCTCGGACTCTTCAACACCCCTGCCGCCTGGTGGATGATGGCCGAACGCAGCCTCTTCATCTTCGGCATCACCCTCCCCTTCGACCTGCGCGATCGCGAAACCGACACAGCCGCCGGCATCTCAACCCTCCCCTCCATCATGGATGTCCGCCCGCTCGGCCTGCTGGTACTGCTCGCCGCCATCGCCTGCGCCTGGGCCAACCTACAAGGAGGCCTCTACACCCGGGGAGACTGGACAGCCATAAGCATCACCTGCCTGCTGGCCATGATCTTTCTCTGGCTTTCGCCAAATGTCAAACACGACTACTTCTTCTCCGGCCTCATAGACGGGCTGATGCTGCTGCAGTTTCTCGGAGTGTGGTTTTTGTGAGTTTTTTTGTATTATTGCGCAAAGAACATGGAAGAA
>JALVES010000188.1 GCA_027030635.1 Saprospiraceae bacterium
ATCCAAAAAGCGTGCCAAAAAATGATTTTTCGGTAGCTTGCGTTTATTTTACGAGGAAAATCTTGCCGTTGAGCCAGTTGTTTTCGAAGGTGGTTTGGAATTTTTTGTAGAAGTGTATGGCGGGTTCATTCCAGTCGAGTACCTGCCATTTGACGAGGCGGCAGTCTTTTTCTTTGGCTTTCGCCAAAAAAGCACTGAACAGCTCACGGCCTATGCCCTGTGCTCTCATTTGCTCTTTGACGACAAAGTCTTCGAGGTAGAGCATGCGTCCTTTCCAGGTGGAGTAGGTCATGTAGTAGAGGGCCATGCCCACTACTTCGCCTTCCACTTCGGCTACCAGGCATTCAAAGATGCCGGCGCGGAAATCGCGCAGGTAATCTTCGAGGCTGGCGGTGAATTCTTCTTCTGCCTTTTCGTAGATGGCCAGCTCCCGTACCAGGGCGTGGATGGCAGGCAGGTCTTTTTCTGTAGCGAGGCGAATGTGATGCATGGGTGTCAGTATTTGAGGTTTTGAGGAGTGGCTATGCTGTAAACGCAATCTTCGAACAGGCGATAGCGCAGATTCCAGGTGGAGTGGAGTTGATAAGTCGCTTTATCTTGAAGGTTTTGTCGGGCGGGGCGGTAAATTTCTGCAAGGAGTTGTCCGCCATCCCGGAATTCGGGCAGCCGGATGCGCAAGTCGCGCTTAAAATCCATGCCCTGCAGGCCGGCTGCTTTGAAGAGGGCTTCTTTGGCGGTCCAGTAGAGGGTGAAGATTTCCCTTTGGCGGGGGTGTCCTTCCCAGCGCAGGCGTTCTTCGGGCGTTATAAATTTTGCCGAAAGGCGTAAAATTCTATCCTCTGTCTTTTGGATATCTATGCCTACGGGCATACTTGCTGTGGCTGCCGCTGCGTACTTGCCGGAATGACTGAGCGAGCAATACCCCTTGCCGTGGGCGAAAAAGGGTTGGCCGGATGGCCGATGCAAGAGGCTGCGGCGCGGTTCTGAGCCGTCGAGCAGTTGCAAGACATGGCGGGCGGCGAGCCATTGGGTTCTTCGTTTGCGCTCAGGGGGGCGTTTGCCGAAAGGCAGAGAACGATATGTGGCCTGCTCTTCTTCGCTCAAAAGCAGTTGTTTTTCGAAGAAGGAATTTTCTTCACAAATTTCCCAAAGCGCGGCGCTGCCGCCCCGAAAGCGATGTATGTGGCGCAAAGGCATGGGGCAAAGCTGCTAAAAATTCGCGTTTTTTGCAGCATGAGAGCTCGCATTTTGACAGAAGATTTTTACCGGTCTGAGGATGTGTTGCAAGTGGCCAGGGCGCTTTTGGGCAAGCTGTTGGTAACGAAATTGGCAGGCGTGCGCACATCGGGCATCATTACGGAGGTGGAGGCGTATCGCGCGCCCGACGATCGCGCCTGCCACGCTTACGGCAATCGCTGTACGGCGCGCACGGAGGTGATGTTTCGTGCCGGAGGCTGTGCTTATATCTACCTCTGCTATGGCATGCATCATCTTTTCAATGTGGTTACGGGGCCGGAGGGCATGGCTCATGCTGTTTTGGTACGGGCTATAGAGCCTTTGGAGGGGGTGGAGGAAATGCTGAGGCGCCGCGGTAAAAAAGAGGTGCAGCCGCAATTAACGACCGGGCCGGGCGTTTTAAGTCGGGCTTTGGGTCTGCATAAGGACATGAGCGGAGAAAACCTGTTGAGTGGCGAGCGCGTTTGGATAGAAGACATTGGGCGGGAAATGGCTCAGCATGAAATCGGTGTCTCCCCGCGCATAGGCGTGGATTATGCCGGCGAGTCGGCTTTGTGGCCCTGGCGGTTTTTTATCAGAGGCTCAAAATGGGTGAAGCGATGAGGTTTGTAAATTTTTAAAAGGAAAGCATGTATTGGCGTTATTGGTTTTTGTTTTTTGCCGTGTCTTTTTGCGGCATTTCCCTGGAGGGCAGGGCAGTGAGCACGCCTCCGGATTCTCTGGCGCTTTCGAATTATACTTTTGACCCGCAGATACATTCGGTGAAGTTTCATCAGGCAGGTTTTCCGTTGACTTTGCCGATTTTGCAACTCTACGCCAATTTGCCCGTCGTTCTTTCCTTCGACGATTTCAGCGAGGAGGTGAGGCGTTTTTATTACACCATTGTGCAATGTACTTACGACTGGAAGCCTACGGACATGAGTCCAAGTGAATATCTCGACAGCTATACGGATGGCTATATAGACGATTACGATTTTTCCTTCAACACCTTTACTTCTTTTACGCATTACGAATTGTCTCTGCCCAACGATGAGATTCAGATTACGCGCTCGGGCAATTACGTCTTGCAGGTCTATGACGAGGATGGCGAGACCCTGATCTTATCGCGCCGCTTTATGGTGGTGGAGCCGATGATGGACGTGCGTGCGCAAATGGTGATGCCGCGCGTGGTTGCTGACATGGACAGCCGGCAGGAGTTGGTTTTTAGTGTGGAGCATCCGGAATTGGAGATTCGCAACCCCCAGGTAGAGCTCAAGGCCACGGTTTTGCAAAACAATCGCTGGGATAATGCGGTCATTGGCGCCCGTGCCCGCGTCTTTCGGCCCGATAGGGAGGTCTATGACAGGCCCGGTCAGTTTTCTTTTGAGGCGGGCAAAGAATTTCGGAACCTGGACCTGCGCTCTTTTCGGTCGGCCTCGGGAAGAGTGGCAGACATCCGGCGCTACCCGGATGGTTATGAAATTACGCTGCACAAAGATTATAAGCGCTATGATGTGGCCAGAGATTATGCAGATGCCAATGGAGGCTTCGTCATAGAGACTTTTGACTTCGACAACAATGACTTGGAAAGTGACTATGCCGATGTGTTATTCACGCTGTACAGCCCGACGAAATATGAAGATTACGATGTGTATATTTTTGGCGAGTTGAGTGAGTTTCAGATCAAGCCGGAGTTTCGCATGGCTTACAACAACCTCGTCAACGGCTATGTGGCAGAGGTGGAGTTGAAGCAGGGTTTTTACAATTATTACTACGTGCTCGTTCCCAAAGCCGGCGGCCGGATGGACATTTCACGCACGGAGGGCAGTTGGCGCAGCACGGAAAACATTTATACGATTTTGGTCTATTACCGCCCCTTCGGCGAGCGCTATGATCGGCTGGTGGCAGTGGGGTCTGTTTCTTCGCGTTGAGGGGGTTGTCGGTTGAAGCGGTTGAAGCGGGGAAATCGGTGGAATTGGGGTGGTGGTTTATCGTGTATCGTGTATCGTGTATCGTGTATCGTTTATCGTTGGTTTAGTGTTTAGTTATTTTTTGGTTGGGTGTTTAGTTGGGCGGGCTTTAGCCCGTCAATCAGTATCGCGTGCTTTAGCGTGCGTAGGATGCGGCCAAAAGCT
>JALVES010000189.1 GCA_027030635.1 Saprospiraceae bacterium
CAAAGCTCTATTTTTACGATACGGGGCTTGCCTGCGCCTTGTTGTATCTTGAAGAGGCCAGGCAGTTGGAAACGCATTTTGCGAGGGGGAGTTTATTTGAGAACCTGGTTGTTTTAGAGCTCTTAAAGCACCGCTTGCACAATGCCCGGCAGCCCAATTTGTACTTTTGGCGCGATCGGCACGGCCATGAAGTGGATTGTTTGTTAGAGCGGGCAGATTCTCTGACGCCTGTAGAGATCAAAGCCGGAAAGACCTTTAACTTTTCCTATTTCGACGGTCTCGGCTATTGGAACAAGCTCTCCGGCAATGGAGTTGAAAACACCTATGTGGTTTATGCAGGCGATGAGAGCCGCGAAACTTCGGCGGGCAAGCTCATTGCCTGGAAGGATGTGGAGGGGTATCCTGAATAGAGCTCACTTCATCAGTCTTCGGTAGAGCTTGGCCAGGGCTGTAACCATTTCGAGGGGGCTGGAGAGGATGTTGTAGTGGTTTTGGCCGAACATCTGCGGCAGGTAGTACTTGGCTTGTTCTTCGATGGCGAGGGCGAAGTTTTCGATGCCGAAGGTTTGCATTTCGCGCAGGGCCTGCTTGATGTCTTCGATGCCGTAGCGGCCTTCGTAGCGGTCGTAGTCGGTGGGTTTGCCATCGGAGAGGAGGATGAGCCATTTTTTGTTGTGGGAGGGGCGCTTGTGCAGCAGGGCTGTGGCGTGGCGCAGGGCCGGGCCGATGCGGGTGTAGCCGGAGGGTTGCACGGAGCCGATGCGCATTTTGGCCTTATCCCAGGGCTCGTCGAAAGCCTTGAGGGTGATGTAGGTGGTGTTGTTGCGCGTTTTGGAGAAAAAGCCGTCTATCTGAAAGTCCACGAGATATTCGTTGAGGACTTCGCCAAAGAGGATGGAGACCTGTTTTTCCACATCAATGATGCGATTGCCGCGCGCATAGCCGTCGCTGGAGAGGCTGAAGTCGAGCAGGAAGAGGATGGAGAGCTCTTTGTTGCGCTTGCGGGAGGAGATGTAAACCCGCTCGTCGGGGGTATGGCCGGCTTTGAGGTCGGCAAACATATCGGTCAGGGCATCTATGTCTAAGTTTTCTCCCTTGCTCATGCGGCGTTGTTTCATGCGCTCGTTGTTGAGGCGTGCAAAGAGCTTGCGCAGGTGCAGCAGGGCTGAGCGGTTGTGTTCCAGGGTTTTGAGGTAGTAGTCGGGTTGGGTGCGCAGGGCTTTTTGGGGAAAGACTTTGCAATAGTTGTGCTTGTAGGTCCGGTGGCTGTAATCCCATTCGTCGTAGTGGAGGAAAAAGCCCGGGCTGTCTTGTTCTTTGCTCTCGGCAATGGTAGCTCGCCCCACGAATTCCGCCTGATAGACCGAGTGTACGGGATCGTCCACGCGCACGACCTTACTGAGGTTGAACTCGCTCAGTGCGTGGCTTTCATCAGCGAGTTGGTCATCGCCGTCGAAATCGCGCCAGGAGCCGTTGAACTCATCCACCGTTTCCACTTTTTCGAAGTTGTGGGTGAGGGTGTAGTTTTCCTGGCTTTGCTTATCTACTTCTATGACTTCAATTTCGTCGGCTTGTTTGGCTTTGAGGGTGGTGGTGATGTCGTTGGCCTGAGCTTCCTGAGTTTTTTGGCCTGCGGAAATGCTTTCCGCTTCGTCGGGGCCGGCGTTTGCTTCGTTTTTCATCCAGCGGCCGTAGAGCCAGGAAGTGTCGGGCGGTATTTCGTTTCCTTTTTCGTCTGTGCGGGGGAGTTCGTCCAGGAGTTGGTGGTAGATGTTTTCCAGGCGGGGATATTCCGCGAACAGGGCTTTAAGTACCTGCTCTGAGGTTTCGCGGGCTTTTTCTCCGGCTTGGGCGATGGAGTGTTCTTCCCGGGCTGTATGATAGTTCAGCCCCAGTTTTCGCTGGGTAGCGAGGTAGAAGACCCTGAAGTAGTAAAAGAGCATGTTGTCTTCCGGGCGTGGGAAGAGGTTCATTTGTTTGGGCAGGAAGAAGACGCGGTCTTTCCAGCCGCCTTCTCTTTCGGAGGTAACGATGTCTATGGCTTCGCCGCAGAGGGCCCGGGCCATGATGGTCAGGCGGCCATGGATTTCTTCGAGTTTTACGGTACGGGCCAGGACGGCGGGGTCCACTTTCCGGCGTTTGGAGAAGTAGTTGGATATTTTTTGGAATATGAGTTGATCGAGTTCCATGCGAAAGCGGCTGCGTCAAGCCCGGTTTTAGGATTGGGGGATTCAGATCATCAGGTCGGTCATGTCTTTGAGGGCCTCTAAGGTATCGGGATCGTCGGTCAGGGGCTCAACCACGGCGGTTTGTACGGCGAGGCGTTTGTTGAGGCCTGTATGGATGAGTTTGCCGGCATCTACGAGCAGGCGGGTAGAGACGGTTTCGGCCAGGCCCAGCTCGGTGAGGTTTCTGATTTTTTGGCCGATTTTGACCAGTCTTTTGGCAGTGGCATCGTCTATTTGGCTTTCGTTGGCGATGATTTCGCTTTCTACCTGTGCCTGTGGGTATCCGAAGCTGAGCGAGACAAAGCGTTGGCGCGTAGAGGGCTTGAGCTCTTTAAAACCTTTTTGATAACCGGGATTAAAGGAGGCTACCAGCATGAAATCGGGCCGGGCCTGTATTTCCATACCCAGCTTGTCTATGTAGAGCAGCCGGCGGAAGTCGGTCAGCGGGTGTATGGCGACGATGACATCGGGCCGGGCCTCGGCGATTTCGTCCAGATAGATGATGGCGCCTTCTTTGACGGCGCGGGTCAGCGGGCCATCCTGCCATACCGTTTCGGCGCCTTTGATGATGAAGCGCCCGATGAGGTCGGTGGAGGAAGTTTCCTCATGGCAGGCTACGGTGATGAGGTCTTTTTGAAGGCGGTAGGCCATGTGTTCCACAAAGCGGGATTTACCCGTGCCTGTGGGGCCTTTGAGGAGGATGGGCAGCTTGTTTTTGAAGGCGTGTTCAAAGACTTCAATTTCTCTGCCGACGGGTTTGTAGTAGGGTTCCTTTTTGATGAACATGCTCTGTCTTTTTTGAGGGGAGAAACGCCGCTGAGCGGCGTTTCTCCCACGGGTATTTTTAAGAAACAGGCTGGAAGGCGACATCTCCTTCCGGTTGCAGTGCATCATCGGAGGGCACTCCAAACTTGATGAAGTTCCACACGAAGAGCAAGATGCCTGTCGTGAAGACGGTGGCGGCAATGATGAGCACGAAAAAGTGGGGCTCAATGACTTTGGCTGCTTCCATGTATTCGTAGCCGGCGATGCGTTCCAGGGATACCTGAGAGACGCCGGCAGCGGCGAAGGCTGTCGTCATGCCAAGAATGCCAATGTTGGCTGTCCAGAAGGCAAAGTTGCCGATCTTGTTGTCGAAGATCTTTCTGCCGGTCATTTGCGGCATGGCATAGGAGATGATAGAAAATACGAGCGAGCCGTAAGCGCCCCAGAAAGCGAGGTGCCCGTGCATGGCCGTAACCAGCGTGCCGTGGGTGTAGAGGTTGACCTGCGGCAGGGTGTGGGCAAGGCCCAGCAAGCCGGCTCCGAGGAAGGAGAGAATGGCTGTGTTCAAAGTCCAGAAGAGAGCCAGTTTGTTGGGGTGCTTTTTGTTGCCCTTGCGGTACATTTGGACAGCGAAGGCCGTCATGCCGAGAAAGGCCAAGGGCTCAAGAGCAGAGAAGATGCCGCCGATCATCAGCCAATAGTCGGGACCACCGGTGTAGTAATAGTGGTGCCCCGTACCGAGGATGCCGGAGAGGAAGGTCAGACCGACGATGACGTACAGCCACTTCTCAATGACCTCGCGGTCCACGCCCGTCAGGCGGATGAGCAGGTAGGAGAGGATGCCTCCCATGATGAGCTCCCACACGCCCTCAACCCAGAGGTGTACCACCCACCAGCGGAAGAAGGAGTCCACGGCAATGTTCTCGAAGTAAATCATGCCCGGCAGGTAGAGCAGGGCTGCAAAAACCAGGCCCATGGTCAATACCCAGGCAGTGGTGGTTTTCTTTTTACCCTTGAGCAGGGTGAAGAGGATGAGCAGCAGAAAGCCCACGACATTCAAAGCTACCAGATAGTCTAAGGGGCGGGGAATTTCCAAAAACTTGCGGCCTTCAAACCAGCCCATGTGGAAGCCTGCCACGGCAATGACGCCGACGATGGCAAAACTCCAAAACTGAAGTTTGGCCAGGGGTACAGAGACCAGTTCTCTTTCTGCTTCGTCGGGGATGATGTAGTAGGCAGCTCCCATGAAGCCGGAGAGTATCCATACCACGAGGAGGTTTTTGTGGGTAGCTGTGGCGGTGTTGAAGGGTATCCATTCGTGCAGGCCGTCGAACCCCATGTGGGCGAAGGCCATGATGAATCCATAGGTGATTTGCAAAATGAGCAGCAACATGCTCAATGCAAAGAAGTAGTAAGCTACTTTTTGTGAACGATATTTCATTTTTCCGGATTTTTCGTTGAGTGTTTACTGTGGTTGCGCCATCATCGGCTCCGGAGGGAAGCCGTTGAGATAAGTGTCATTCATCCATTGGAAGAAGGCGATGAGTGCATCCACTTCTTCGTCGGTGAAGTCGTATTTGACCATTTTGCGGCCGCGGGGCTGCCAGCCTTCGGGGGCTGTGAGTACGGCGCGGATGTAGTCGGGCCCTTTGCGGGAATAAACCCTGGTGAGCTCCGGAGCATAGTAGGCGCCTTCGCCCATGAGGGTGTGGCAGCCCATGCAGTTGTTTTTATCCCAGAGGTATCTGCCCAGCTTGGCCTGTTCGCTCATTTTTTCGGGATGCGTGTTCTCGGGGATGCCGTTGGAGAGGGAATCTACCGAGAGCGCGATGAAAATGAGGAAGAACAGCAGGGTTCCTCCGAGGAAGAAGGTTTTTGCTTGTTTTTTTGATAACATGGCAATTGAGTTTTGTCAGGTATAAAAGTCGTGAACAAAACTACCTGCCCTGTCTGTGTTTGCCCAATGATATCTGTCAAAAATGGGGGTGATTCTTGTCAGTGTCCCGGTTTTTGACCAGTTGGAGGGCTTTTTGTACCTGTTCTTCGCGGCTGAGGTCGGAGGTGTCGAGGAGTATGGCGTCTTTGGCCTGGCGCAGGGGTGAATCTTCGCGGTGGGAGTCTATGTAATCTCTTTGGGCGAGGTTTTCGGCTACTTCTTCGGGGGTGATGTTGAGGCCTTTTTCGAGCAGTTCGCGGTAGCGTCGTTGGGTGCGCACTTCGGGGCGGGCGGTGATGAAGAGTTTCAGTTCGGCATCGGGCAGGACGACGGTGCCGATGTCGCGGCCATCCATGACGACGCCTTTGCTGCGGGCCATTTCCCGTTGTTGGTGTACCATGGCGCGTCGCACGGCAGGGATGGCAGCAACCTGGCTGACTGCCCGGGCAACGCGCATGGAGCGTATTTCGTCTTCGACATCCCGGCCATTGAGGATGGTGCGCTGCCGGCCCTGAGCATCTCTTTCAAAGCGTATTTGCATTTGCCGCAAGGCATCAGATACGGCCTGCGGGTCATCTAAGGGGATTTGCCGGTCTAAGAAGTATAGCGTAACGGCCCGGTACATGGCTCCGGTATCAATAAAGATATAACCTAAGGCCTTGGCCAGTGCTTTGGCGATGGTGCTTTTGCCGGAGGAGGAGAAGCCGTCTATGGCGATGTTGATTCTTTTCAAAACGAGGCGCTTTATCGGGGCGTGGTGAAGTATTTCAGTAAGATTTCCCAGAGGTGTTCATAGGGAATGACCTCCAATTGCCGCATGTGGGTGGAGGTGGGTTTATGCGTGGTTCGGAGTTGTTGGTAGTATTTGTCGGTGAGTCGCAATTGTTTTTCACTGTAATTTGCTTTGTGCAGTCTTTCTAACAGTTTGAGGAAAACAGCTCTGCGTATGGCAGCCTGGTTGCGATAGCCCTTTGCCTGGGTTTTGAGACCCTGATTAGCCCGGAAAATGGCGGTATCGGGTTTGCGAAGCACGACCATATCTGAGAGTAAAAAGAGCAGTTTCCATTGCTTTTTGATGTTTTTATCCCAGCGAATGTGGGCCATGTCTTCTTTGTGCATTCTGGGATCGGCCGGGGCGCTTTTAAGCACTCTGCAATCGAATAAGAGATACAGATAGGCCCTGAAGAGCTGCCATTTTCCTTTGGCCTCGGGCTCCATTTCGTGGATGAGCGCCTGCTCACTGACTCTGTTGTAGATGGAAAGCATGCGCGTGTAATCGCGGGCGTATGAGGCTGTCAGGAAGTACAGTTCCATAAGCTCAAGCCATACGGGGAAGTTTTTTTTGAGTCCTTTTTCGTTTTGTTCGATGAGGTGTGCAGCGGCTTTCAGGTCTTTTTGTCCCCAGGCTGCATACATTTCCTGGATGACGAAAGTGTGTATTTTATCGGCATCCGGCCAGTAGGTGAAGTTTCTGATTTGTTTTTGTGCCTGTCGGCAAATTTGAGCCATGGCCCGGTAGTTGCCTTGTTCTCTGTATTGCAGAATCCAGATGTAATACATGTAAAAATAGACTTCGGCTGAGGGGAACTTTTCCGCTAATTGCACCAGTTTTTCTGCATCTTTTTCTAAGCTTAGGCTCACCTCCAGCCCTTCTTCTTTTTGCTTAAGCTGTAGCCTGCTCTTCAGGAAAATCTCCTCGGCTTCTCTTTCTGCCCGGGAAAATGCCTCGTGTTTTTTGCGTTGGGTTTCATAGTGGGTGATGTTTTTCATGTCTTGCCGCAGGACGGCATCCTTCCAAAGGAAGTGGGCAATGTCTGTTGCGAGGCGGTGAAATTCGTATTTCCCGCAGAGGATGAGCAGATTTCTGGCCATGTTGATGGCCGTTTTTCTGGCCTTGTGTTGGTAAATGATGAGCGTCAAAGACCATTGCTTCTGCATTTGCACGAAGAGATTTCTGTTTTCATCTTCGGCAAGGGTATCTGTGGCATCGAGCAGGAAGAGCGTGTTGAAAAGGCGTTTGCGGAAGCGGGATTTGAGTTGGCGGTACTTGGGGTCGGTAGGAGAGGCCTTGTAGATGAGTTGGGCTGCTTCTAAATCGCTTTTGATTTTTCCGGTAGCCAGCCCTTCGTAAAATTGCGCAAATTTGCTATTGCCTTTGTTGAGTATCGCTTTGTCCAGCAATTCTATTTTCTCGGGATTTCCCCTGTAGATGATCTGGAAAATTTCCAACAGATTTTTCATACACTTTCCCCGTATTAAAACTTGCCCGGAGACGAAAGTCCGGGCTTTCACCTCCGGGCATGCTCATCAATACTCATCCTCATTGAAGAGGAAGTCATCTTTTCGGGGGTAATCGGGCCAGATGTCTTCAATGCTCTCATAGACTTCCCCTTCGTCTTCCATCATCTGCAAGTTCTGGATGACTTCAATCGGAGCGCCGGAACGAATGGCGTAGTCAATGAGTTCGTCCCTGGTTGCCGGCCAGGGAGCGTCTTCTAAGTGATATGCAAGTTCAAGTGTCCAGTACATGGATGCTTGCTTTTTGGGTTAAAAAATGAGTTCTATGGCTGTGCTCTCTTGATAGAAAAGCCGCCAAAGAGACAAAAGTTTAGCAGGCTGCTCTTTGGAGCGTTCTACCTAATTTACGCAATTTGGCCGCAAATGTAACAAACAAAAATAAAAGAAGCAAGTTTTATTTGCCGCCTGAGCCTGCTTTGGGCTTCTTTTTTTGGGGAGGGTAAAATAAACTTCCATTCGGGAACGTATGTTTGGTGCATAACTACAAACCAAGTCTCGAGATGAAGAAAGCCATTTCTCTGTACCTGCCCCTGCTCATGAGCAGTTTTTTTCTCTTCTCAAATCAGGTATATGCCCAGGGTGGCCCGCCCTCTACCAGGGAAGAGTACGAACGCGAGTACCAGCGCCGTATCCAAAAGGAGTACCTCTTTGGCGTCTATATCCCCAAAGACATGGCCGATGCCTTCCGTGAACTGGACAAGCGCATTGACAAAGAGTCCAAAGCAAAATTCCTCTCTCTGACTGAGGAAGAAGCCTGGCGTAAACTTTTCTTCAGCCTGGGCCGCTGGATTACCTACAACTGGGGCTTCTACGGCGGCTCCCGCTTCTCCCACTACCTCAGAGGCATGGGCCTGAGTCATCCCGACGACATGGCCCGCTTCGTTATCGTCATGTATCACCGCCACCTGTCCGAAAAACCCCTTGATCCCAAACCCGTCATCGAGCAGATTCTCGAAGAGCGTAAGGCGCAGTTGCCTAAGCGGGAGGTGATTTCGAGGGAAGTTCGTAAGCGGGGGGAGGGCGCTAACGCGCCCTAATGTGGGCGCTAATGCGCCTAATGTGGAGCGCAAGCGCTCTAATGTGGAGGCCTGCGGCCTCTAATGTGATTTTACGCTCGCTGCGCATCGCGTAGCTCGTATTAAAATCACGCGATGCGCAGCGAGCGTAAAATCACATTAGAACGCTTGCGTTCCACATTAGAGCGCTTGCGCTCCACATTAGGGCCGCAGGCCCCACATTTTTTCTTACCTTTGCGCCTGCTTTAAAAACCGGGCTACCCCACAGAGCCCTCCAAACATCCTTTTGCGCATGCCAAAAAATCTGTTGATTGTAGAGTCGCCGGCTAAGGCTAAGACCATTGAGAAGATACTGGGTAAGGATTTTACGGTAAAGTCCAGCTTTGGTCATTTGCGGGATTTGCCGAAGAAGAATGATGCCGTAGATATAGAAAGGGGCTTTGAGCCGAAGTATATCGTTACGCCGGACAAGCGTAAGATCGTCAAAGAGCTTAAAGACTGGGTCAGGAAGGTGGATGAAGTCTGGCTGGCAACGGATGAAGACCGCGAGGGAGAGGCTATTTCCTGGCATCTTTGTAAGGTATTGGGGCTGGATGAGACGCAAACCAAGCGCATCGTCTTTCGCGAGATTACCGCTCCGGCCATCAAAAAGGCCATTTCCAATCCGCGTACTGTGGATTTGAGACTCGTCAATGCCCAGCAGGCCCGGCGCATTCTCGACCGCCTCGTGGGCTTTGAGCTGTCCGAGCTGCTTTGGAAGAAAATCAAAGGCAAGCTCTCGGCAGGGCGCGTGCAGTCGGTGGCCTTACGCCTCGTCGTAGATCGCGAGCGCGAAATCCGCAACTTTGAAGCCAGCCCCTTTTACAAGGTGCAGGCCATTTTTAAAGTGGAAGATGCGCAGGGGCGCCTGGTCAGTCTCAAAGCCGATCTGAACCACAAATTTGAGAGCGAGGAAGAAGCCCGGCATTTTCTCGAACGTTGCAAAGGCGCCGACTTCAGCATTGCGCGCATGGAAGTCAAGCCCCTGCGTCGCCGCCCTTCGCCGCCCTTTATCACCTCTACTTTGCAACAGGAGGCCAGCCGCAAACTGGGCTTTGCCGTGCGCCGTACCATGTCAGCTGCTCAAAAACTTTACGAACAGGGCTACATCACCTATATGCGTACCGACTCCACCAACCTCAGCGAACTGGCCATAGCCGCCATGGCTGAGCAAATTGCAAAGGAGTACGGCGAGCGTTACGTCCAAACCCGCCGTTTCAAGAGCAAAAACGCTTCGGCCCAGGAAGCTCACGAAGCCATTCGCCCAACGAATATGGAGCGCAAAACGGTCTCCGGCGACCGCGACCAGCAGCGCCTCTACGAACTCATCCGAAAACGTGCCCTGGCCTCCCAGATGGCCGATGCCGAACTGGAAAAAACCATCGCCCACATCGCCATCTCTACCGTGCCGGAATACGAGTTCCGCGCTGAAGGCGAAGTCCTCAAATTCGACGGCTTCCTCAAAGTCTATATGGAAGGCAAAGACGAAGAAGAAGGCGAAGACACCAAAGGCATGCTGCCGCCCTTGCAGGAGGGGCAGGTCTTAAATGCCGAAACCATCGAAGCCATACAGCGCTTCCCCCGACCGCCGGCCCGCTATACGGAAGCCAGCCTCGTCAAAAAGTTAGAAGAACTGGGCATAGGGCGCCCCTCTACCTATGCGCCTACCATCAGCCGTATCATGGAGGAGGCCCGCGGCTATGTCGTCAAAGCCAATCTGGAAGGCAAAGAGCGCAAATACACAGCGCTGACGCTCAAAGACGGAGCCATTGAGCGCGAAGAGCGCAGCGAGATCACAGGCGCCGTCAAAAACCGGCTCATGCCCACCGATATGGGCATGATCGTCAGCGACTTCCTGCTGGAGCACTTCAGCAACATCATGGACTACGGTTTTACAGCCAATGTCGAAAAGAAATTGGACGAAATCGCAGAAGGCAAACTCGACTGGCGCAAGCTGTTGGAAGACTTCTACGGCCCCTTCCACGAAACAGTGGAAAAAACCCTGAAAGAAGCTGAACGCGCCAGTGGCGAGCGCATCCTCGGCAAAGACCCCGAAAGCGGTCGCACCCTGCTCGTGCGCATGTCGCGCTTCGGCCGTCCCGTGCTGCAAATCGGCAAGCCCGACGAACTGGCCGAAGGCGAAAAACCCCGCTATGCCAATCTGGCCCCGGGGCAATCATTGGAGTCCCTGACTTTTGAAGAGGCCCTCAAGCAGTTCGAGCTGCCCAAAAATCTGGGAGAATACGAAGGTAAAGAAGTAGTCGTCAAGTCGGGTCGCTACGGGCCTTACATCCACTACGACGGCAAATTCATCTCCCTGCCACGAGGCGAAGACCCTCTCGCCGTATCTCTGGAACGCGCCATCGAACTCATCGAAATCAAGCGCAAAGAAGATGCACCCATTGCCCACTACAAAGACCTGCCCATCACTAAAGGCAAAGGACGATTCGGCCCTTTCCTGAAGTGGAATGGCCTCTACGCCAACATCCCCCGCAAAATAGACCCCGATACCATAGACGAAGCCACAGCCATCGAGCTGGTCAAGGCCAAAGAGGAAAAAGAGGCCAAACGCTACATCCACCGCTGGGAAGAGGAAGGCATCAGCGTCGAAAACGGACGTTGGGGGCCCTTCATTCGTTTTCAAAGAAAAGCCATCAAAATCCCGCCTCTCAAAGGTGAAAAACGAGCCACCGAAGAACAAGCCAAAGCGCTGACTCTGGAGCAGGTCAAAAAAATCATCGAGGCCGAGATTCCTCAGGCTTTCGCCAAAAAGAAGAAAAAAACTGCCAAAAAATAACGGCTTGTCCGGAAGCCGGACGCTTCCATCAAGCCCAAAACACCAAACACCATGAGTAAGCAAAAAGAAAAATCCGCCCCGGGCCAATTGAACATCGAATTGCCCGAAGAAATCGCCCAAGGTATCTATGCCAACCTCGCCGTCATCGCGCACAGCAACACAGAATTTGTGGTTGACTTCATCCGCAACATGCCGGGCCTGCCCAAGGCCAGAGTCATGTCGCGCATCATACTCACCCCCCAGCACGCCAAGCGCCTGCTCGCCGCCTTAAACGACAACATCAAAAAGTATGAAGCACAATTCGGCCCCATAGACGTCTCGGGCACGCCGCCTCTGCCGCCTATCGGCTTTAATGTGCCTCCGGCGCAGGCGTAATTGGTTGTCGGTTGTCGGTTGTCAGTTGTCAGTTGTCGGTTGTCGGTTGCCGGTTGTCGGGCACTGGAAAATCTGAGTCAATCTGTGTAATCTGTGGACTGAATCGGTGGAAGCGGGGGAATCGGGGGAATCGGTGAAATCGGTTGAAGCGGTCATGTCAACTACGCCGTCACGTTCATCACGTCCATCACGTTCGTCACGTTCATCACGTTCATCACGTTCGTTACGCTCATCACGTTCTATCCCCCGTCAAAAATTTTTTTCCCAAAAAAATTTGGCAATAAACGAAAAACGTGTTATCTTTGCGGCAGAGGTGTTCGATAAGGTGTTGATTTTGAAGCTGATATTCATTGTTTTGATATGCTTAAACATCAACCACAAAACAGTCTGTTGACGGCAGCACG
>JALVES010000190.1 GCA_027030635.1 Saprospiraceae bacterium
GCCCCGGTCTGTCCTGTAGCAGGGAAAGCTGATAATGTCTGTGTACATAGCCCGACCAAAGGCGCAGCATCTCCATAGCCAGTTGCCGGTGATCGCCCCTTAAAAAAGTGAGCTGGCCGATCAGCGTCACAAAAGCCATAGAGGTATTCTCCGGCCTCGTCAGCAAAGGCATTTCCCGCTGGCGACGCTTCCCCACAAACAAAACGTACAGCAAGGCCGACGCCAACAGCAAATACCAGGCCCAAGCCAAAGAAGGCTGCGACAAGACATACTTCAAAGGAGTGCGACCAAAATGAGAAGAAGGTCTGTTCGCCACATTCAAATTGGGATGTTTGGGATTTACCCAATAGATTTTTTTTACCGCCGGCTTCCCTTCAGCAGAAAGTGCTTTAGAAAAAACATGGGAGACATATTCAAATCCCTGATCCTGAGTCAATGCATAATTGGTAAAAGCCAAAGGTACCGAGTGCAGGTAGATACGGCCTTTTCCGTAAGGAATAAAACCAAAAACAGGCGCACGCTCAGTCGTCCCCACCCCTTCATCAACAACACGCTTTCGAAAACCTTCAAAAAAAGAAGCCGGAAATCCCTTCATTCTCGCATCCTCTTCATCTAAAGGCGGATAACCGTAAAAATTGATATCCGACTCTTCACCGTCCAAAATATCCAGACAAGAGCTCACACAAGGACAAAGGTGATCGAGCCATAACGAAGCCCACTCATAGGGCCGGCGCGCATAGCGATCCCTGTAGGAAAGTGAAAAGGTCTTTTCTTCAGAGCCTTCCTGCCATACAAAAGTAAAAGCAGTATCCACATAGTAATTATATGCAGGCGCCCAACTGTCATAAAACTCCTCATAGCCCTGCTCCGCCAATTCCTCTGCATCCTCTTTTTCACAAAGGGTTCGCAAGAGCTCAACAGGCGCTTCCATGGAAACTATAAACAATGTGTGCCCGTTTTTCACAAAATTGAGCAAGTCCTCATCAGACCACCCCGGGGGAAAGACACTCCCCACATACACCATCGCGGCCTCCTCACCTTCTGCAAGAGCGGGCGGAACGCTATCCTCCAATACTTCAAACCCCTCGGTTGCGTAATCTCTCAAAAGCTCTTTTACAAAAAAAACGGCGTAAGGCTGCACACTTTTATCCTCATAAGTTTCCCACCAAAAATATCGCTGTTTGACTGAACCTCCAAACATCAGGTATAAAAGCAGCAAGACTGCCAGCAAGGTAAAAAACAATATGACTCTGTTGTTCTTCATGCTTTTTGCTTCCACTCAGCGACTTCTCTTAAAAACGCATCAAACTGCTGTTTGTAAAAATCATATTCAGCCCGTTTGACGGGATATTCACCGTACTCCACATAGTCAAAAATGCGCGTCAGGTTTTTAAACGGAAAGTGCAGAGCCGTTACAGACAGCTCCCGCACGTATTGCCCATTGGTCTTATCCTTTTGCCAGCGAATGAGCTTTTTCTGCATGAGATCCTGTAGCGCTTTGAGGTAATACAAACGTATGGCCAGAGTATAATTTCCCTGAGCCTCTGCCTGCTTGATGGGATTGTTCAATTCGGCTTCCGCCAAATTTTCTCTCAGGGCTTCTATGGACAAATCACCCATTTCGCCTCCCTTGATTTTCGTTCTTTTCGGCATAAACAAAGGCTCGCCGGCAGCGAGAGAAGCAATCGCCCAAACGATCAAAGCAATGAGAACGATAACCCCCAAGACTTTAAAAATGCCTGCCCAAAATTCCTGCTGACGTACCTGCTGCTCAAAGTCCACAGGTTCCTCCGGTTTTTTCGGCTCCTGCTTTTTTTTCTCAAGGGGCGGGTAATCCACAGAGCTCACCAAAGCTTCCCAACGCTCTCTGCTCAAGCCCTCTAAACTATCTGACTGAGCCGAAGACAGCACGGCCAAAGCCGGCAAAAAGCAGAGCATCAAAACATACAGATATGGATAAAAAGCCTTCATCAAGTTAAAAATCTAAGCGATCCTGCTCGCGCTCAATGCCTCGGATACGAGTCTTACGGCCTATCTCGGCAATGCGGCTGAGCAGGTGCGAAGCAGTGCGCTTTTCATGCAAGGCAACATACAACTGCCCCGCAGCCACATAAACCAGCGAAAAGAAAAAATAAAATACCACATTTGCAAGAATGGCGTCAATCCACCAACTGACATTCATGGCCAAATCCGAATCGGGCACAAAGAAATTCATAGTTACAAAATGCAAAAGCAGGGAGCTCAAAAGCGTATTCGTTAAAAGAAACAAAAACAAGCCAATTAAGCCCAGACTCAGAGATAACAACAGGAAAGGCCCAAAACCGCCACCGCCAAAAACAAGCCCCAGAGCCTTAAACAAGGCAGTCAAAACGTCATTTTTCTCAAAGACCATCACAAAAGCTACCAAGGAGAAAAACAGCAACGGAAAGACCATAAATAAATCACTGAAATCTTCCATCCAATAGATAAAGAAAACCCCTCCCCCCGTCAAAGCCAGCAAGCCAATAAACTGCCCCGCAGAAAAGCGGCCCGTAAATTTGCCGAAAGGCAAATACTTCTTCACATCTGCATATAGATACTTCGTCAAAGGAATCGCCAAAAAGGCGAGCGCCAAAGTTTGCAGAGCCAAAGTAGGCCAGGAGTAATCGTAGCCTCCAACCCTGTCCATGCCATTGTCTAAAATACTTGTCGCCGAAAGCGATTCTCCCGAGTACCACAAAACGACTACATTCACACCTATAAAAAAGGCAGGGCCGAGAACTGTCCAGGTAAAAATGTTGCGCCAGATTCCCGAGGCGTGCTTCCTGAAGAAAGCAAAAGAATCAACAAATAAGGTGCCGCCTGAACGGAGTTCGGTGTACTGAATAGGCATCGAAAAATCTTTGAGGCGATTGAACTCCGGCACTTCCGGCTCTTTGCTTCTCCCCAACTTGACGGGCAGATAAACGTAATACCAAATCACAAACCCCAAACAAAGCAAAATAAAAAAGAGCCGCAGAAACCAGGGCGCATGCGTATAGCGCGAGAAAAAACCTTCGACGAAGGCCGCAATAAGCGTCAATGGCACCACCCCCATCATGATCTGTATGCCTCGCCGGGCAGACAGACGAAAAGATTGCATGCGGGAAAGCGTACCCGGGAACAACAAGCCCAGGCCCATCGTCAGACCCGCAGCGCCGGAGATTACAGCTCCGGCCATCTCCAGCGTTCCATGCAACCATATCGTGAGGAAAGATTGCCAAAACAGTCCTCTCTCAATGAAGAAATACTGGAAAGCCCCCACCATAATGCCATTGGACAGCAGTACAGCGAGGCTGCCTATGCCGG
>JALVES010000191.1 GCA_027030635.1 Saprospiraceae bacterium
CGTACTCGTCGTTCCATTCGTAATCCGGCAAACCGGGTAGCAAGACGCCCTTGAGGTAGTCGTGTTGATACTGCGTAATGGGCTGCGGGAAGAGAATGGAAACCATCTCCGAAATGAGGTCATTGGGATCCAGGGGATTGTCCAACGTTGCTGCAAAAGCCAGCACATCAATCTTGATGGGGTCGTCCTCAGGACCATAGCCTGTAAGTACCAGCAAATCACTGGCTTCGCGCCGCAGAGGCAGCGTTACGGAATTGGTCCAAATCCGATAATAACTCGGTTCCTGATAATAGGCCGTCCAGCCGGCCACAGAGGGCGGGTTGAACATGGCCATCTGCAAGAACTCCAGAAAAAAAGCTGCTTGCAGCATGGTGAAATAATGCGGAGCCAAAGCATTGGGAATGGGAGTCTCGAAGGGCTTAAACAGGCTCAGGACAAAATCAACCGGATTTTTAATCATGGGCCCGATGTAGTACATGTCGTAAAAATGCTGGCTCTTAAAGAGCGCTTCCAAAGCGGGCTTCATTTCGTAATCGTTGGCGATGATCAATTGGGCCAAAGGCTCAATGACATTGGCCTCGACGGTCTCGTCAATGACATAGTAAACGAACCAGCGATAGAGCTTGCGCGCAATGTGATAAGCGGATTTGTCCTGTTGGAAGATAATGTCAATGAGGATTTTATATTCCTCCTCACCGGCATTGGAGATGACCGCATTGTTGAAGTGATAAGACAACTGCTTGGTGCCGGTATCGTGCAAATTGGGCTGGAAGAAAGAAGCCACCGGAACAGCCGGATTGATGGCGCGATAGCCAATGACGCGCCAGCCGGTCAGCACGCGGGCAATGGCGGCGATGTCGCCTTCCGTATAATTCGAATAATCGCCCGGAGCGATGAGGTCGCCTTTGCCGACGGTAAAGAGTTCCAACAACTCCCGGGCATAATTTTCGTTGGGTGAACCCGCAGTATTTTGGTTGCCGTTCAGAAAACGCAGCATGGTGGGATCTACCGTAATTTTCTTTGTAAGCTCGCGGAAGTTACCAAAGGCATTTTCCCGCAACAAAGTGTAATAGCGGTAAATAAACTTGGGGTCGTTGACCACAGCCATCTGTGTTGCGAAGTGGTTGTGCCAGAAAAGTGTCATTTTTTCTTTAGCAGACATGCCTTCCTTACGCATCTGATCAAAATTCCAGCCCATTAAAGAGTTGCGACGATAACCCACGAGATTGACATCGGGCGAGTAAGGGGCATCAATCCAGGTTTCGCCTATGGGCACATAAGGATCATTCGGGAAGTTGTAATTCAAAGGCGGGTCGGGCAGAGGCTGATCGGCCAGCAATGTGGCTACAGCAGCCTCCATACCCATATCACGAGCCTGCTTGATCAGCGCATAAGTCGGAGCAAAAGAGGCGCGACGCAGCAAATGCGCGGCCTGCTCAAAATCCCAGGAACCCGTGTAAGGGTCTAAGCCCGAGCTGGCAGGCATAAAGGCCTGAGCCGACTTCTGCAAAGCCGCCTCAGACCTTTTGCCCAGCATGGTGGCGAGGGTTGTTCTTCTATCCATGACAATCTCGTTTGGTGAAAAGGTGTGTAATGGTGAGACTGCCTGGAGGGGTGGGGGTTTAAATGTGGAGCCTTTGGCTCTAATGTGGACGCTTGCGCGTCTAATGTGGAGCCTTCGGCTCTAATGTGGACGCTGCGCGTCTGATGTGGAGCCTTTGGCTCTGGGATTTTACGCGCGCTAAAGCACGCGGTACTTTCAGCCGGACTGAAGTCCGGCCAACTTAGAACAACTTTTTTGCTTTAAACTCGCCCTGAGTAACTTGCACTGTTGAATTGTCAGAAGAGTCAACTCCTGTAAACGAAAAGGTGCCTTTTACGTAATCAGAAGTGCTTTCCGTTATGGTGAGCGTACCTGAGCCTGAAGATTCATCTGCTACCCAGAGGTTTATACTCCCATCCGCATATCTAAACTCAACACCATTGGACATGGAGGTAAATGTGCCTGTTGTTGAAGGATCGGTCAGGTCTATGAGCATATAAATTTGTCTGCCACTATTCTCCTCAAGCCCCAGTATCAAATAGGTAGTACCACCTTGTTTATGCATAGACCCTCCATTGGTATCATTGGGGTCGCCAAAAGAGACTCCATCAACCAGGGCTGTCAGAAAATACTTTTCCGAGGGTTCTTCCTCTTTAGATGGCTTCTTTCCTTTTTCTTTTCCACATGAAGTAAAAACAGAAAAGGCTGAAAGGCTGAAAATGAGCATTAAAAAGGTTACTGAGTTTTTCATGATAATCGTTTTTTGCCTCACATAAAGGCGACTTAAAAAACCAGGCTTTCGGGCAAAGCAGTCTGAGTGGCCTGCTAACACACAAACTACTTCTTATGTTCTCTATCCTGCAAATTTTTGGCTAAATGCAAAAATCGCAAAATTGCCGGTCAAAACACTTGACCTATGTTAAGAAATTTCCGCCCTTATTCTACTCAAACTTTCAGGTTGTATCCCCAAATATTTTGCAATTTTATTAAGAGGGATTTCCTGGACAATTTCGGGACGTTCTTTTATGAGGTCTTGATAGGCCTCTTTTGCTGTTTTCGTCAAAAAATCATTTTCTCTTTTCAATTTCGATATAAAAAGCTGTTCGATAACGTATCGCCCAAACTGATTCGCAACAATTGACGTCTTATACGCCTGTTCCAAATCCTCTTTAAAAAAATATTCAATTTCACAATCCGTAATTGCTTTGCTTTGTATTTCAGAAGGCGTTTGGAGTAGAAACGAAGTATAGGAACAAACAAAATTATTAGGAAATGTAAAGCTTATAATTTTGAGTTCGCCATCTTTCTCAATGGCACTTTCCATTATTCCGCTAATTAAAAAATACGCTTTATCTTCAATTTGACCAAACCTGGTTACAACTTCATTTTTCTTAACCTTCATCCTATATGTAGGAAAAATTTGCACCTCCTCCAAATCTCCACCGGCATTTCCCAGAACCTTTTCATTGATGTATTGATAAATGCCCATTTTTATGTATTTTCAACAATGCGAGCGAGGGCGGGCTAAAGCCCGCTTAGCTTGCGGGCGGGCTGAAGCCCGCCCCGATTTCACCGATTTCACCGCTTCAACCACTTCAACCACTTCAACCGCTTCAACCACTTCAACCAACCTTCACCACCAGGCGCGTAACCGCCTGTCCGTTCCCCAATTGGAGTCGGCAGGCGTAGGTGCCGGGGGGCAGGTTTTCGGGGCGATAGGTAATTTGGTGTTGGCCGGCGGGCAGGGTTTTGGAGACGAGTACTTTCAGCTCCTGGCCA
>JALVES010000192.1 GCA_027030635.1 Saprospiraceae bacterium
CGGGGAGCAGAGCAGTTGGAACAGGAGATACTCAAGTTGTTGAATAAATAAGAGAAAGGAGGCCGGGAGGCCTCCTTTTTTATTCTTTTGTACTTACGGGTAAAGAGAAATAAAAAGTACTTCCTTCTCCGACCTTGCTTTCCACCCATATTTTTCCATCCTGCATTTCGATGAATTCTTTGGAGATGGCGAGGCCGAGGCCGGTGCCTCTGGTTTTGTCGTCTTTGGCGCGGCGGTAGCGATCGAAGATGAGTTGTTGTTCTTCGGAGGCGATGCCACAGCCCTGATCGCTGACGCTAAAGATGACTTCTCTGTCGGATGATGTGATGTTTATTTCTACCTGATCGCCTTTTTGGGAATAGCGCAGGGCATTGGTGAGAAAATTGATGAGTACGCCGGTGGTTTTGTGTTTGTCGGCTGTAATTTCGGGGATGTCTCCATGGGTGTTTAGCCGCAGGGCTACGCCTTTTTCCCTGTAAAAATTTTGAACGCTTTGCAGGCTTTTTTCAACGATTAAAAGCGGACTGACTTTTTCGCGATTGAGTTGTATGTTACCTGTTTCTATGCGGGCCATTTCTAACAGTTCGTTGACCATTTGCAGCAGGCGGTTGGAGTTTTGGCGGATGGTTTGGGTGAGCTCGTGTTGTTCATCATTGAGGTTGCCGAGGCGTTGGTCTTGGAGGAGTTTGAGGCTCATGTCTATGGCAGCTACCGGGGTTTTCATTTCGTGAGAGACCGAGGCCATAAACTGTGTGTTGGCGATGACTTGTTTTTTGAGATCGGTAATGTTTTTGAGCACGATCATATAGCCGCCTTTGTGGTGGGGGCCGGCGGAGACGTGCAGGATGTCTTTTTCGAGGAATATTTTTTTACCCTGGCGCTCCAGTTCGATGGTGGGGTAGAGGCGGTTGGGGAAGGCTTCTCCACGCAGCAGTTCTCTTGTAAATTCCTGGATGAGGGGGTTGGCTTTCGCCAAATGGCGGAGGTTTTTGCCGCGTACTTGTTCTTCCTGCATTTGGAGGAGCTTGAGGGCAGTTTGATTGATAAAGAGGACTTCAAAATCGTTGTTGACTCCTATGATGCCCTGTTTCATTTGGCGGATGAGGGTTTCGATGCGGTGTTTTTCGGAGAGCAGTTTTTGCAGGTTGATTTTTTCGTACTCTTCTAATTTTGTAGCCATGAGGTTGAAGGCCTGGGCGAGTTGTCCGAACTCATCTCCGGAGCGCACGGGCAGGCGTTCGCTGTAGTTTTTTCGGGCGATGGCTCCGATACCCTGGTTGAGTTGCCTGAGGGGGCGGGAGATGTACTCGGGGAAGTAGAACATGCTGATCAGGCCAAAGAGAAAGAGGATGAAGCCGCCTCCCATCATGCCGAAAGTGATGCGTTGGGCATTGTTGATGGTCTTGTTGTATTCCTGGAGGATGCTCATTTCATTGATGGAATACATGTCTTTGAGCAGGCTTTGGATGGTGCGGGTTTTTTCTATGAGCAGTCGGGTGAGGTCGGTGGAGTCGCCGATGTGTTTGAGGTCTTCTTTGAAGATGGCGAAGTCGTTGCTGAGGGCTGTAGTGAGGCTGTCTTCGCCGGCTTCGGTGATGTTGTTGGACTGCAATTGGAGGTAGCGTTCGAACTGGTCGGTTGCCTGGCGGAGTTGTTTGCGTTTATCGCTTTGCAGGGAGTAGGGCGTGGCCAGTTCGTAGATGATGTCGTTGAGCGCCAAAGACATTTCGCGGGTGTATTTGAGCGTGCGGTAGTTGTCTTGCAGTTGGCTGATGGCGCTGTCGCTCAGTTTGCTGATGTGGTTGGCGCTCCATACGCCGAGCATGGCGATGATGGCAAAGAGCAGCAGCAGCATGAACTGCATTTTGCCCTTTAAGGAGAGATTGGCAAACCAATGACTTATGGACGACCACATACCCTGAAGTTTTTGGAAAACAACTAAGGGCAGCTGCCCTTAGTTGTCAACGCTTTCTTTTGTAAAGGTAGTCTTTTCGCTCCAATTCGATTTGCCGGGCTACTTGTTTAAAGAATTCGTCCAACAGTTTTTTGGCTGTCAGGATGGGGTCTTTGCCCTCTTCGGCCTGAAGTACCTTTTTGCTTTTCATGTCGAGAGCTGCGCTGATCAGGTAGGTGGCGCTGCTTTTGTTGACGATGATTTCGAAGGTCAGGTCTTTGTCGTAGCGTTTGAAGCGCGTTTCCAGTTTTTGCTGCATTTCTTCAGCCATTTTCCGGATTTGCTCGCGTTGGGCTTCCGTTTCTACTTCTTTGAGGTTTTTGATGATGAGTTGTACCATGTGTGAAAAGGTGTTGGAGAAGCGCCGCATTTCGCGGCGCTTCAGCTGTGAAGGTTTATGCCAAAAGGCGGTTGATTTTTCTGAGTTCGAGGCCCAGCATGAGGCTGAATATGCCGAGGAACAAAAAGGAGAGTGCCGTCAGCACCAGAATTCCGATGAGGCCGAACAAGGGGTTCATAACCATCAGGAAGCTGAAGACCAGCGTGAGCAGGCCCCAAAACATGAGCCAACCCCAGCCTTTGATGCCGGCTTGTTTCAGCATCCAGGCATAGGTCATAGACATGGTTCCGCGGAATGCAAACCAAAAGCCCATGTAGAGCAGGAGCACTTCAGCGGACAGAGGAGGGAATGCCAACATGGAGCCACCGACGAACAGCTCTATCAGGCCAAGTACGAGATACCAGCCCCAGCCGTCCATCACTTTTCGGTTGGCTATGGAAAATACAGTATTCAGCACACCGGAGGCGAAAACGAGCACGGCAAAAGCCAGGCTCAGGCCCAGATAAGCCTCCAAGGGCTTGTTTACGATCAGTACAGAAGTGGCAATGAGGGCAATACCTATGAGTGCCGGTATCCACCAGTTCTTTATTTGCGCGTGAAAAGAATTCATGCTTGTTGTCATGACAGTTGGTTTTAGTGAAAAAATGTTTGTTTCTTACCCAAAACGCTTGTAAGCCTTTTGGATGGAGAAAAGTACAGTCTCTACCTTCTCTTTTTCCAAAGAGAGTACTTCGGCAATTTCTTCCGTGCTGAGGAGGCCATAGGATCTTAGTTCGAAGATGTTTTGGCTCTCCTCAGGCAGTTTTTGCAGGAAGCGGTCAATGGAAGCCGCTTTGTCTTCGGGTTTTTCTTCTTCGGCTATGCCGAGGGTGCGGTATATTTCGCGGCGCGTATCATCTGAAGCGAGAAAGATGTGTGGTTTGTAGTCTTCCAGATGATAGGAGATATCGTCCAGTTCTTCTACGGGCATGAGGTCTCCATCGGCATCGGTTGTGAAGGCTTCATTCATGAAGCGCAATTCATTGTCGAGAATTTGACCCAGCGGGATTTCTTTTTTATGGATGTCCTTTTCTCTTTTGATAAGCTCATCCATTTTTTTTGCAGCCAGAGCAAAAGCGCGGGCTTTGACTTTCTTTTCGTCGTGGATGATGTCGTTTTCTTTTTCGTAAATGTGGACGAGAATTTCATCACTGATGTCTGAAGCGACATACATGTTTTTGGGTATGAGCCCGTTGCGTTCTGCGCGTTTCAGGCGTGCCGTGATGTAACTCTTGAGGTTGGGCAACCAGGGCTTTACGTGTTTGAAAAAAGCTGTTTTGTCGTTCATGATTTTTGGTTTTTGGTGGCTGAGAGGCTCACGGGCACCCTTTTTGGAGTGCCCGTGAGTGTTTTTGTCGGTTTATTTTTTGTCTTTTTTGCCAAAGGCAAAGTATTTTTCGCGGAAGGCTTTCATGTCTTTTTTGAGCTGTTCGGCAGAAGCCTTGATCTGCTCTTTGGTTTCTTGTTTTTCAATGAGTTTTTTCAAGGCCTTGATAGACTGATGCAGGCCTTTGTAGTCTTCGTTGCGCTTGCCGTAGCCGAGGGCTTCAGCCATGGTGAGCTGGTAATCGGCATTTTCGAGGTAGTTGAGCGCCAGTGCGCGGTCGGCTTCTTCGTCTGTATTGAGGCTTGCGGCCTCGATGATTAATTGCTGGGCTTTTAGTACCGGTAGCGGTAAGACGACCTCTTCCATGACCAACGTGCTGAGCGCATTTTCGAGCAGTATGGCGGCGTCATTTAAGTTGCCTTCTTTGATCAATGCTCCTACCTCCGTCAGGACTGCGGGATAAGTGCCCAGGGGGATGTACACTGTCTGGATGATCACTTCGCTGGAGAGGTTTTCCAAAATCGGTTTGGCTGCCTGGTAATAACCTTTAGCTACGGCCTCGTCTGCCTGTTTGGTGAGCTCGTTGATGGTCTTTAAGTCCGTAACGGTTTCGTTGATGGTGGCCGTTGCATCTGCGGGCAGCAATTGCAGTTCGGGATTGGCTGTGGTGATGATGGCAAACTTTCCAATGAGTTCTTTGGTCTTAAATTCTGCCGTCTCTGCATCTCCTTCCCGTAAGCTTTGCAAAATGCTGCGGGTTTCGAGTATGGCAGTCAGCGCTTCCTCATTCATTTTGGCGCGCAGTTCTCCGGCCTTGTCGTTCATTTCCTGCATGATGTGTCCGTAGAGCGTATCTTCGGGCATCATCAGGTTGTTCGGTGTAGTGGTCGCTTCATAGGTTGCTTTTGAAGAAGAAAGCAACTCCTGTCCTTTTTCCTGGCAGGCAGAAAACAGAAACAGGGGCAATATAGCGAGAAAAATCCATTTTTTCATGGCTCTTTATTTTTTGTCGTTAAAAAATGATGATGAGCGTGTGTTGTGCTCTTCTGTCTTGTCCCTATCAGTTTGTGTGCCAAGGTGTTTGTTTCGACATAATGTCACGTTTTTTCTAAAAATTCTGACTTTTTGTCGCGGATACAAAAAAAAGCCCCTGCCCTGGGCAGGAGCTTTTGAAAAGTACGCTCTTGAATCTTTTGAGGAGAGAGGCTTAGAAGTTGATGGCATAGCCTGCAGAGACGAGCAGGCCGCGGTTTTGGACTTTATCGGTGAGCAAGGGGATGTTGACCAGCTCGCTCAGGCCGTGGCGGTAGCGCAGGTCCATGTAGAATTTGCCGACAGGCAGTTTGGCTGCGAAGCCGGCGCCGCCAATGAGAGAAAAATCGGCGCGATTGATGTCATTGAGCGGGATTTTGGTGTCAATCACGGTGAGGTTGACGATGAGGTCGGCCTGGGTGCGGATGCGGTTGCTCATCAGGTAGCCCACAGAGGCCCCGCCAAGCAGGTAGGTTTCCAGTCGCTTGTCTCCGTTGAAGCGGATTTTGGCCATGACCGGCAGTTCCAGATAATTGGAGTTGTTGAGCACTTTGAGGCCGGCGGGAATGGTGAGGCTTTCGTTGATGGGGATGTCGAAATTTTGCGTGATGCTGAAACCCTTGCGGGCGTACATCAATTCGCCCTGGAGGGAAAACATGTCGCCAAATTCAAACTCGGCCATGGCACCAAAATCAGCGGTGAGGAGATTGTCAACCCCCAGTTCGTTTGAGAGCGGGGCCGCGACCGTTACGTAATTGACGCCCACCTTGGGGCCGATATAGATGTCTTGAGCATTTGCCGCAAAGGCGAAAAAGACAAAAGCGAGGGAAAGCAACTTAACGAGGCGTTTCATGGTTTTCGATTTTGGTGTAATAAAAAGGCAGAGCGTTGCGCTGCCGTGTAAGCACAGATGAAGAACGGCTCCGGTGCCTTAAAGTTTGTTAAGTTGCTTCTATGGTTGTGTTATGGGGAGGTTAAAATTGAGCTTTTGACGGAGCTGCGTGCTTATCCCCAAATATGCTATCTTTGCCGGCAGCTGTAGCTGTCGCTCGGACCTCTGTGGCAGCACTTTATGATTGTAAACAAGTGAAATGCAAGTTCGCCCGTTTAGAGCGGTCTATCCGCGTAAAAAACTGATTACCTCGCCGGATTCCTTTTTCGGTAAGGTGAAGGAAGAGTATCCCGTCTTTCGCGACAGCGGGTTTTTCAAGCAGCGCAAGCAAGACGGCATGTATATCTATCGCATTGATGAGGCGCGGCGTTCTTATACGGGCCTGTTGCTTTTGTCGTCTATGGAAGATTACGAGCAAGGGCATATTAAGGTGCATGAGCACACCTTGGCTGCGAAGGAGCAGCGCCAAATACAGTTGCTCATGCATCGCCGGGCTGTCGTCAAGCCGGTTTTGCTCACTTACCCCGCTGTGGAGGGCATAGACAAGTTGCTCAAAAAGCAAATGAAGGAGAAAGACCCCTTTGTGCATTACTATTTTGAAGAAGAAGACGAGCATCATTGGGTCTGGGAGATCAAAGATGAAAAGACGCTTGCCAGGCTGCAAAAGTTTTTTGAGGAGCAGGTTCCCGTTGCTTATATTGCCGACGGCCATCATCGCACGGCGGCCATGTCCCGATTGCGCCGGCAGGCTGAAGAGGAGGGGCTGTCTCGCTGCTATGATTATTTACTCACGGCTTTTTTCCCGACGGGAGAATTGGATATTTTTGAGTTCAATCGCGTAGTTACGGAGATGGACCACCTCTCCCCGGCCGGACTGATGGCGCGCCTGTCTGCCCTGGTTGACATTGAGCCTCTGGAGGAATACCAACCGCCCCGCGAAAAACACGAATGGCTCATGTTGTTGCAGGAGGAGTGGTTTCGCCTGCGCTGGCGCCCGGAAGTGCTGGAGGCTCATGCGGGCGAAGAAGTCGTGTTGGATGTGTCTTTGCTCAACGAACTGGTTTTGCACGACCTTTTGCATGTCAAAGACCCTCGTACAGACAGCCGTCTTAAGTACGTGGAGGGGCCTCGTGGTATAGATGTTTTTGAGCAAATTGTACAGAAGAGCGAAAATCGCATCGGCTTTGTGCTTCATCCGGTGGATATAGAAGATTTTTTACATATTGCCGATGCGGGCAAGGTGCTTCCGCCCAAATCCACCTGGTTTGAGCCGCGTATGAGAAACGGATTGTTGGTGCATGACTTGGGTGATAACAAATAAATGTCATGAGCTTTAGAAAAATTACAGCCGATTGGCTTTTTACGGCAACAGGTGCTCCCTTACGGGAAGGCGTGGTGGTGTTTGATGAAGAGGGCCGCGTGCAGCAAATCGGCCGTCGAGAGGATTTCGATGCTTCGGAATTGGAGATGCATCGTGGCGCTTTGATGCCGGGCTTTGTGAATGCACACTGCCATTTAGAGCTCTCTCACATGAAAGGCATGGTTGGCACGGGGAGCACGCTTTTGCCTTTTTTAAAGGGCGTTGTCAGCCTGAGGGATTTTCCGCAGGAGCAGATTGAGGAGGCCATTCAGAGGGCTGATGAAGAGATGCGTAAAGCCGGCATCGTGGCCGTAGGAGACATCTCCAACAAGGCAGATACGGCCGAGGTGAAGCGCCGAAGCCCCATTCGCTATTACACTTTTGTAGAGCTTTTTGATTTTATGCAGGAGGCCGGAGCAGCTGCTGTCTTTGCAGCAGGCAGAGAAGTTTATGAAGCACAGCCCGGAGAAGGAAAGGATCGAAAATCTTTTGTTCCCCATGCGCCTTACACGGTCTCCCCCCGCCTTTTTGAACTCATCCGCAAGGAGGCGCCGACGGGAGGCGCTCTCAGCATACACAATCAGGAAACGCCGCATGAAGATGCGCTGTTCAAAGATTTGTCAGGAGACTTTCCTGCATTTTTTAAGGACTTTGGCGCAGAGGTTCCGGATTTTTTGCCTTTCGGCAAATCCTCTCCGCACTATACCATGCGCCATTTGCCGGAGCCGGACTTTCGGCTGTTGCTGGTACACAACACTTGCAGCAGGGAGGAAGACATCCGGGCCGTGCAGGCCTGGAATCCGGAGACCTATTGGGTGAGTTGTCCGAATGCCAACTTATACATAGAGAATCGCCTGCCCCGTTATCAGCATTTTTTGGATGCCGGAGCGAAGGTGGCGCTGGGTACAGACAGCCTGACTTCCAACTGGCAGCTTTCCATTTTGGAGGAGATGAAGACCATTGCCCGCTATCAATCCTTCATCCCGCTCGAAACTTTGGTGGAGTGGGCGTGTTTAAACGGTGCAAAGGCCCTCGGCTTTGAGCAGGAACTGGGAAGCCTCGAAGCCGGTAAAAAGCCCGGGCTCAACCTGGTGAGTTTAGACAAGCAGGGACAGTTGTGGGAAGGGAGCGAGGTCGAGGTGTTGTTTTAAGTGAAGTGGTTTGGGCGGCTTACGCCGCCCAAACCACTTATAGATACAAAAAAAAGCGTAACTTACGGGCCACGGGTTCCATTTGCCTTGAGCATAGAGATTAAAAAAAAATGAGCAGCAACATCGTCGCCATAGTAGGGCGCCCTAACGTAGGAAAATCTACCCTGTACAACCGTCTCATAGGCGAGCGCAAGGCCATTATTGACGACATCAGCGGCGTTACGCGCGATCGCCTCTACGGGCGTTGTGAGTGGAATGGCAAAGGCTTTACGGTGGTGGACACCGGCGGCTTTGTCAAAAACTCGGATGATATTTTTGAGGCGGCCATTCGTGAGCAGGTGCAGATTGCCATTGATGAAGCGGAGGTGATTCTCTTTCTGGTAGATGTAACTACAGGCCTGACTGATCTGGATGAAGAAGTGGCTAATATGCTGCGCCGCACTCAAAAGCCGGTTTTCCTCGTGGTCAATAAGGTGGATAACCACCAGCGCATGTTGGATGCCAACGAATTTTGGAGCCTGGGTTTTGAGCAAACCTACTTCGTCTCTTCCATGACCGGCAGCGGTACCGGAGATTTGCTGGATGCCGTAACAGAGCAATTGGAGGAAGAGGAACATGTGGAGACCAATCTGCCCAAACTGGCCATTGTGGGGCGCCCCAATGTGGGCAAATCCTCCTTTACCAACGCCCTGTTGGGAGAGGAACGCAACATTGTTACTGACATAGCGGGCACGACCCGCGACAGCATACACAGCGAGTACAAAAAATTTGGCAAGCACTTCATGCTGATAGATACGGCCGGCATTCGCAAAAAAGCACGCGTGCGGGAAAATCTGGAGTTTTATTCCGTCATGCGTGCCGTGAAAGCCATTGAAGATGCCGACGTTTGCCTGCTGATGATAGATGCCCGCACCGGCATAGAAGCGCAGGACCTGAGTATTTTGCAGGTCATTTTGCGCCGCCATAAGGGCGTGGTCATCCTCGTCAACAAATGGGACCTGATAGAAAAGGAAACCCTGACAGCCCGCGATTACGAGAAGGAAATTCGCGAAAAAATCGCCCCCTTTACGGATGTGCCCATCGTCTTTATTTCGGTGCTGGAAAAACAGCGCATCATGCAGGCTTTAGACACAGCGCTGCAGGTCTATGAAAATCGCAGCCGCCGCATCAAAACCTCCGAGCTGAATGAATTCATCCAGGAAGCCATTAAGCGCGTGCCTCCGCCCTCACACCGCGGTCTGTATATCAAAATCAAATACGCCACCCAATTGGCGATGCACTATCCGGCTTTTGCCTTCTTCTGTAACCACCCCAAGCACGTCAAGGAGAGCTATCGCAATTACTTAGAAAACCAACTGCGCAAGGAATACGATTTTTCAGGCGTGCCTATTGATATTTTCTTTAGGAAAAAGTGATTTTAGTGTTTAGTGTTTAGCGTTTAGTGTTTAGCGTAGTAGGGCGGGCTTCAGCCCGTCCTAAGTTCAGCGGGCTTCAGCCCGCTGAATCGGGTTTGGGTTTGAAAATTACGCAAAAAGGCTTATCTTTGCGCTGTTATTCAAACTAAACAAAAACAGCTATGCTTGGAATTTTACTGATTTACTTCATTGGAAAGAATTTCTATGAATTAGCGGGTAAGTATGGGAAGCATCAATGGGGCTTTGCCATTGCCGGTGTCTTGTCTTATTATCTGGGGACTTTTCTTGGAGGTCTTGTGATAGGGTTTTATTTCTTTATGATGGACTCTTTTGTCGAGGACTCAAATCGCTTCGTGCTGAATCTCATAGCAGTTCCTTTTGGCATCCTGGCTTGTATGGGGCTTTATAGGTTTTTGAAGTATGTTTGGCAGCGTGAAGCTGTGTCAGTGAATTCGGATATTCTGGATGAAAATGTCATTGAATAGAGCGGGAGAGGGGAGAAAACGGAAGTGCAAATGAAACCCACTACAGCTCATTTTCAGGAATTGTCATTCTATACTTTATCACATCCTGATGCAGACTACTTCATTCATCAATTGGCTGTTGATGCATATACTGCGCAAACGGCAAATGAAAAAATTAAAAAAATTGGCATAGTTTTTTCCTTAGTCGGGCTGTACTTGTTGATTGAAAAGAATTATACAGGCCGGCAAATACAGCAAGCACATGGCTTGCTTGCCAATTACAAAGAGCATCTTCCCGATGTTGAGCTTCCTGCTGAAAGAGGGAAAATTACAATAGCGGATGTTTTGGCGAGCAAAACCAATCGAGATGAATTGATCAAGAAATGGTGTGAAGCTGTTTGGTTGTCCTATGCATCGAGTCATGAGCTGATCAGGGCGTTTTGTGATGATTTTTTGTTTGAATCGAAGCAGTAGTGTGCGATCTGATCGGAGAAGCTGGCACAATTCGTGCAAATTCGTGTAATTCGTGGACTCAATCTGTGTCAATCCGTGTAATCTGTGGACAGGTCAAAAAAATCTGCTGAAACTTGCAAAATTCAGATGGAAGTTGTAGTTTTGCAGTTCACCGCATGGCAGTTGCTTAGTGTTCTTTGTTCTTGTGAGACGCTTGTGTCCGGCAGTCCTGTCGGGTAAGCGTCGAGAATGAGGAGGAGGTTTGAAAAAAGAATGAAATGAAAAAAGAAGTCATCTCTGCTTTAACAGCTACTTTTGAAGAACATGCAAACTATACCGAAGAAGGTGTTGAGTTTTGGTTTGCCCGCGACTTGCAACACCTTTTGGGCTATACGAAGTGGGATAACTTTTTAAAAGTCATCCATAAGGCCAAAACGGCCTGTGAAGCAAGCGGAAACGAAATTTTGGACCATTTTGCCGAAGTCGGGAAAATGGTCACTTTAGGTTCGGGTTCGCAGCGAGAAATCCGGGATTTTATGCTTACCCGCTATGCCTGCTATCTCATCGCCCAAAACGGAGACCCCAAGAAAGACCCCATTGCTTTTGCTCAAAACTACTTTGCCGTTCAAACTCGCAAGTTTGAATTGATAGAACAGCGGATCAAAGATTGGGAGCGCTTGCAAGCCAGAAGCAAATTATCCCTGTCTGAAAAGGAGTTGAGCTCGCTCATCTACGAGCAAACCGGACGCGACAGAAACTTTGCCATCATCAGAAGTAAAGGCGATGCTGCCTTGTTTGGTGGTAAAAATACCGGTCAAATGAAGAAAAAGCTGGGTGTGCCGCCCAACAGGCCTTTAGCTGATTTTTTGCCCACAATTACGATTAAAGCTAAAGATTTTGCTACTGAAATAACTATTTTCAACACTAAAGAAAAGGGTCTTGATACAGAGCGTAGCATTTCTGCAGAGCACATTACCAACAATCGGTCGGTACGTAAAATCTTATTGGAAAGAGGCATTAAGCCTGAAGATCTGCCACCTGAAGAAGATATTAAAAAACTGGAAAGGAGGGTGAAATCAGAAGAAAAGAAACTCGGAAAAAATGCAAAGCCATTGAAAAATAAGAAAAAAGATTGATGATGAAAAAAATACAAGACCGGTAACTTCCATAGGTAAGCCGGAAAAAGCAAAATGCCTTAAAAATTAGGTAAAGTACAATGTAGAGTCTGTAAGGGCATAGCCCTTACAGACCCTCAATCACCCGCTGCAATTTTTCTCTCACAGCCGTGGCAGTCTCGCCCAGGGCATCGTTTTCGATGGCCTGCATAGATG
>JALVES010000193.1 GCA_027030635.1 Saprospiraceae bacterium
AAGGGATTTGGCGAAAGCCAAAAAACCACTCTCCCACATGCTGCCCGGATCGCCGTAAACATCCAGATGGTCGGGGTCCACCGACAAGATGGCCGCCATTTCCGGGCTCAGGCGCAGGAAGGAGCGATCGTATTCATCCGCCTCCATAACAGCCCATTCACCGGTGCCGGGCACGTAGTTGCTCTGCCAGTTCAGGCCAATACCGCCGAGGAAGGCCACGGGCTCCATACCGGCATGGGCAAGCAGCCAGGTCAACATGGTCGAGGTCGTCGTCTTACCATGCGTTCCGGCCACCGCCAGGGTCTTATGCCCGCGACTGATCAGGCCCAAAACTTCCGAGCGCTTCATCAATGTCAATCCGCTGTTTCTGACCTGCTGCAACTCCTGCAAACTGTCGGGCACTGCCGGCGTGTAAACCACCAACTCTGTATCCTGCGGAAGCAAATCGGGACGATCCTCATAGTGAATTTTCATCCCCTCGGCTTCGAGCTTGCGCGTCAAAGCCGTACAGCTGCGGTCATAGCCGGCCACGCGCACGCCCCTGCTGTGCAGGTAGCGGGCGATGGCTGACATACCGATGCCACCGATGCCGATGAAATAAACACTATGTAAGTCCTCTAACTTCATTTTATTTTTTTAAGGCTTTCGCCAAATTCAATACTTCTCTTGCAATTTGCTCTGCCGCATGGGGCTTAGCCAATTGCCTGATGTTTTTTTCCAGACGCTTGCGTTCTTCCTCATCTTCAAGCAGTTCCAGCGATTTGGGCAGTAGTAAATCTGCAGCTTCTGCATCCGTGATCATCTTCGCAGCCTTTTGCCGAACCAGCGCCTCAGCATTTTTCGTCTGGTGATCGGCAGCCACATTGGGCGAAGGCACGAACAACACGGCTTTCCCTGCCAGCATCAATTCCGAGACGCTCAAAGCTCCTGCTCTGCTTACCACCACATCGGCTGCCACATAAGCGAGGTCCATGCGATCTACAAAGGGCAGCGCTTTTACGCGTGGATGCCGTGCTACGGGATGGTCCTTGTAAGTCTCCCAGTAGAGCTTTCCCGTTTGCCAAAGAATCTGCACATCTTTATGTGCATCTATGAACTGCTGTTGCCCGGCCAGGGCCTGATTAAAAGTTCGCGCTCCGAGGCTGCCGCCGACTACAAAAATGGTCTTGCGTGAGGCATCTAAGCCAAAATGCTTCAAAGCTTCGTCGCGAGTGAGCTTGCTTTCGCTGATGGCAGCCCGCACGGGATTGCCGGTCAGCAAAATTTTACCCGCCGGAAAAAAGCGCTCCATGCCTTCGTAAGCCACGCAGATGCGGTCGGCATATTTGCTCAGCAGCCTGTTCGTAACGCCCGGAAAGGAGTTTTGCTCCTGGATGAGCGTCGGAATGCCTTTGCGCGCCGCGAGGTACAGAGTCGGCCCGCTGGCATAACCTCCCACGCCTACCGCCACATCGGGCTTAAAGCGCTGCAAAATGCCCGCAGCTTTAAACAGGGAGCTTCCAAGTTTCAAAGGAAACAGCAAATTCGACCACCGCCAGGAGCGATGAAAACCGCTGATCCACAAGCCCTTGATGGGATATCCCGCTTTCGGGACTCTTTCCATTTCCAATTTGCCGAGTGCGCCCACAAAGAGCAACTCTACTTCCGGCTCCAAAGCCCTCAGGGCGTCGGCTATGGCAATGGCCGGAAATACATGTCCGCCGGTTCCGCCTCCGCTGATCAACACTCTCATCCTTCGGCCTTTTTCTTCATGGCCTGTTTCTCCACATACCTGCTCACACTCAAAATAATGCCCAGCGAAAAGCATGTGAAGAAAATAGACGTACCTCCCACACTGATCATGGGAAGCGTCAGACCCGTTACCGGAATCAGATGCACAGAGACCGCCATATTTAACAAGGCCTGCAAGACCATGATAATCGCCAAGCCCATAGCTGCCATCGCACCGAAGGATTTAGAACTCTTCGTAACCAGCTTCACCACGCGCAACAACAAGAGGATGTACAAACCCAAAACCAACGCTCCTCCCCAAAAACCATATTCCTCCATAATGATGGCATAAACAAAATCCGAATAAGACTCCGGCAAAAAATTGCGCATGGTGCTGCCTCCCGGGCCTTGCCCCCGAAAACCGCCATTGGCAATGGCCATGCGGGCATAATCTATCTGATCCAGACTGGTAGAACTGGTGGGAACGCTCTCCGTATGGAGGAAGTCCTGTATGCGCTCTGCCCAAGTATCTACCCTGACCAAACCGGGAAACAACACACCCAACGAAATCACAAAGGAAAAGGCAACTGCACCCAGCGCAAACAAACTCGCAATATACTTCCAATTCACCCTGCCAATGAAAAGCAACATCGTCATGGAGCTAAAAATCAATACTGCCGTTGACAAATCGGAAGGCATGACGAGAATGCAAATCAAAAGTATAGGCACAATCAAAGGCAAAAAGGCCTTTTGAAAATCCTCGATGTAATCTTTATAGCGCGTCATCCGGTCTGCCACGAACAGGGCTATGGCAAGTTTAGCCAGATCAGAGACCTGCAAAGTCAGCCCGACAAAAGGCAGGCGAATCCAGCGACGGGCGCCATTGATCTCCACCCCATTGGCCATGGTATAAACCAGCAAGACAACCGCTATAACCATAAAAACAGGCGCCAGCTTGCGGTAACGCTCATACGGCAAAAGATAAGCGATAAACATAATGATAAAGCCCGTGAAAAGGATGGCGACGTGCTTCATCAGCAAGCCCTCCGGAGAAATTCCGCTGCTGAGGGCAAAAAAGGAGCCCCCCGCGCTGTAAACCACAACGACGGAAACCAAAGCCAACAAAAGTGCAATGGCCCAAATGGCTTTATCTCCTTGTAAACTGTTGTATAATCTGTGACCGAAAGACATGGTTTATCGTTTTTGCAGGCTTAAAAGTTTATATACGCTCTCTTTAAATTGATCGCCCCTGTGCTCGTAATTCTCAAAGAGGTCGAAGCTGGCACAGGCCGGTGAGAGCAAGACAACATCTCCGGCAGCGGCATAGCGCATGGCTTTTTCAATGGCTTCATCCGTGCTGCGGGCTTCTTCCACATTTGGCAGTACATTTCCAAAAGCTTCCATGAGCTTTCCGTTTTCAGCGCCGAGGCAAATCAGCGCTTTGACTTTTTCGCGCACCAAAGGCTCGAGCAGGCTGTAGTCATTGCCCTTATCGGTGCCGCCGGCTACCCAGACGACGGGGCGCTGCATGGCGTCCAAGGCATAGCGCACGGCATCCACATTGGTGGCTTTGCTGTCGTTGATAAACAGCACATCATCTATTTCCGCCACTTTTTCCAAGCGATGCGGCACGTTTACAAAGCTGTCCAAACCTGCCTGGATGGCATTTGGCGAAAGCCCTGCCAGCAAGGCTATGCGTATGGCAAACATGGCATTCAACAAATTGTGTTTCCCCATGAGGCCACTGTTGCTGAGGCTGTATGCGGCCTCCTCTACCCGAAAATGATTTTCCTGAGCATCCTCCTCCAGACTCAAAGGCAAGGCCTGAGCATGAAGTGTTTTTTGTTTGGCGAAAGCCTCAAAAAAAGTTTTCGTATGGGGGTCATCTTCCCAATAAAGGAAGAAATCACCTTCCTGCTGTGCAGCAGTAATTTGCAATTTAGCGAGAGCATAACGCCCCAAATCGTATTGGTAGCGATCCAAATGATCGGGCGTAATGTTGAGCAGGGCGGCAATGTGTGGGCGGAATCCCCCGGCATTCTCCAACTGAAAACTACTCAACTCCAGTACGTAATAATCGGCTTCTTCGCCTTCGGCCAAGATGCGGGCAAAGCTGCGACCAATATTGCCCGCTGCAGGAGCACGCAAACCTGCAGATTGCAGGATGTGAGCTGTTAAACCCGTCGTGGTGGTCTTGCCGTTGCTGCCCGTAATGGCGATAATTTTTTCTGCTTCCGCAAAATGCGCGGCAAAGGCAATCTCCGACATCAAAGGCGTACCTGCCTCCCGCAAAGCACTGACCACTTCAGCCACGGGAGGGACGCCCGGACTCTTAATCACCAGATCGCAACCCTTCAAAAAGGCTATGCTGTGGCGGCCCTCCTCAAAGGAAATACCCGCCGACTGCAACTCTTCGCGGGCAGTATCGGAGAGCCTGCCCATGTCTGAGACAAAGGGCTTCATGCCCTGCTTTGCAGCGAGCAAAGCCGCCCCTACCCCGCTCTCGCCGGCTCCCAAAATACCGATATGTTGCCATTTATCCCGCATTGCGAATCAGCGTATTTTAAGCGTTAACAAGGTTGCCACAGCAAGCAAAATGCCTACGATCCAAAAGCGAACCACAATTTTGGGCTCGGGCATGCCCAATTTTTGAAAGTGGTGGTGCAGGGGTGACATCTTGAAAATGCGACGCCCCTCACCGTATTTCTTTTTGGTGTATTTAAAATAAGCTACCTGCAAAACCACAGACAGATTCTCCACCAAAAAAATACCGCACAGAACAGGTATCAACAGTTCTTTTCGAAGTAAAATGGAAAGCGCTGCAATAACTCCTCCCAGGGTAAGGCTGCCCGTATCGCCCATAAAGATTTGGGCGGGATAGGCGTTGTACCACAAAAACCCGATGGTAGCTCCCATAAATGCAGCCGAAAAAATTACCAATTCCTGGCTGTCCGGCAGGAAGAGGATGTTGAGATAGTCTGAAGCGATAACATTACTCGACACGTAGGCAAAAAGCCCCAGTGCAGCGCCGATAATGGCCGAAACGCCCGTAGCCAGCCCATCTAAACCGTCGGTGAGGTTGGCAGCATTCGACACGGCTGTAACAATAAAAATCACCCAGGGAATAAACAGTATCCATCCCCATTGAGCAATGTTGTCTGAAGCGAAAGCCAGTACACCTGCATAATTCACGTGCTTGTCTTTGACAAAGGGGATGTCCGTCAAAGGCGCATGTACTATGGCATAGAGCGGTTCGCTCTCACTGCCTTCTTCTTCATAAACGAGACGCTTGATTTCATAGCCGGCAGTTTTTGCTTCTGCGTAGTCCACGCGCACGAGTACGCCCTCGTGGAAGAGCATGACCAGAGCCACGATGAGTCCCAGGCCCACCTGCCCCAACACTTTAAATTTTCCGCGCAAACCTTCCTTGTCCTTTTTTACCACCTTGATGTAATCGTCTATAAAGCCAATGACGCCCATCCAAATCGTAGAGAGCAACATCACTTGCACGTAAACATTTTTCAAGTCGGCCATCAGCAGCGTGGGCACCAGGATGGACATGATGATGATCAGGCCGCCCATGGTCGGCGTGCCGGCTTTTTCCATCTGCCCTTCGAGCCCGAGGTCGCGCACGGTTTCCTTCATCTGAAAGCGCTGAATCAGCTTGATCAACCTGCCGCCAAACAACATGCCAATGATGAGGGAGAGTATGATTGCCGTACCCGCCCGAAAGGAGACAAAGTTAAACAGCCCTGCCCCGGGGAAGTCCCATGTTTTATCTAACCATGTAAATAATTCGTACAGCATGATATCTTCAGCGGTTTGGAAAGCGCCTCAGGCGCCTTCTTTGGTCAAGCGGGTTTTCAGAGCTTTGGAGAGTTCTTCCACATCGTCGAAGGGTTTTTTGATGCCCTTGATATCCTGGTATTTTTCGTGTCCTTTGCCGGCGAGGAGAATGACGTCTCCTTCGCGGGCCAGCTGCGCGGCTGTGCGTATAGCCTGGCGGCGGTCGCTGATAACCAGCGTTTTGGCCATTTGCTCTTCGGACAAACCCGCCTGCATGTCTTGCAGTATGGCATTCGGATCTTCAGAGCGCGGATTGTCGGAAGTCAAAATCAATTGGTCGCTGTAGGCGGCTGCGATGGCTGCCATTTTGGGGCGCTTGGCCTTGTCGCGGTCTCCGCCGGCACCAACGACGCAAAGCAGGCGCTGCCCTTTTTGCAGGCCGGCCCGCAGGGCTGACAATACTTTTTCCAGAGCATCCGGCGTATGGGCATAATCCACGATGCCCAGCACGGAAGTGCCCTCTGCCCTTACCTTTTGCATGCGTCCCTCAGCGCCCTGGAGGCTGCTCAACGCTGTGAGCGTCTCTTCTTTTTCCATACCCAACAGACGGGCAGTGGCGTAGGCGGCAAGCAGGTTATAGGCATTGTATTCACCGGATAGCGGGGAGTGAAGTTCCACTCCGTCTATCAACAACTCCATGCCATGTACATCGGCAGACAGCACTTTGCCCTTGAAGTCCGCCATTTGGCGCAAGCCATAGCGATATACCTTAGCGCGGGTATTTTGCACCATCACGGCCCCGTTTTTGTCATCGGTATTGATGAGCGCAAAGGCCTTGGGCAACAGCTCGTCAAAGAGTTTTTTCTTGGCCTTGAGATAAGCCTTAAAGCTGCCGTGATAATCCAGATGGTCGTGCGTCAAATTGGTAAACACGGCTCCCGAAAAATCAGTGCCCGCCAGGCGCTGCTGCTCTAAGGCATGGCTGCTGACTTCCATGAACACATAAGCGCAGCCCGCATCCAACATGCGTGCCAGCAGGGATTGCAGCGATACGGCATCGGGTGTGGTATGTGTGGCAGGCTCGCGCAAAGAGCCAATGCGGTTTTCGACGGTGGAAATCAAACCCGCCTTGTAGCCCAATTGCATAAAAAGCTCATAGAGCAAGGTGGCCGTAGTGGTCTTGCCATTGGTGCCGGTGATGCCAATCAACTGAAGTTCCCGCGACGGCCAGTCATAAAAGGCCGAGGCAATTTTGCCCAGAGCTAAAGCACTGTTAGAAACCTGCACAAAACTAATGCCCTCCAACAACTCTTCCGGCAAAGTCTCGCAAACGACAGCCACAGCCCCTGCGGAAATGGCCTGTGGAATAAAGCGATGCCCGTCGGCCTGCGTACCCCGTACAGCCACAAACAAGTCACCCTCCTGCACGGCACGGGAGTCAAAGGCGATGCCCTCGATGGAGACATCCGCCGAGCCCTTCACCTGCAGGGTGGGTACGTGAGTGAGCAGCTGTTCGAGTGTTTTATGCATTTCTTTTATTTGAGTACCAACGTAATGGTTTGGTTGTGCAAAGGCGTACCAGGCTTAATGGATTGCATAACAACCCTGCCCGGGCGATAATCTCTGAGCTTCACAGTCAGCCCCCGTTTTTCGAGTTCGTAAACGGCATCCCGAAGGCCCATGCCCGTAACATTGGGCACTACACGAGATTCAGGCAGCTTGTAAGGCTTCAACTGAAGCGTATCTGCAGGGTAAGCCGCGAGGATGGCCAGTTCGCTCTGGCCGCTCAGATCTTCTACGGGCAGGCCCCAATCCGGCAGGAAATAGCGCATATCGCGGGCATTGCCCTTGCGGCCTTTCGGCAGCCAGCGGGAGGCCACGGGGTCTTTACGCTTCAGGGGCTCATGCACTTCCGGACGCAGGTCGTAAATGCCATCGGCAATTTTTCTGAAGACCGGCAGGGCAACGACGCTGCCGTAATAGCCTCCTTTTTTGGGCTTGCCAATGACTACGATGCAGGAGTACTTGGGGTCTTTAGCGGGGAAATACCCCACGAAAGAAGCCTGGTGCCCCCCCACGACTTTCTTGCGCCCGCGCTTGCCGTAATCCAATTGAGCCGTGCCCGTCTTGCCGGCAAAATGATAGCGATCGCTGCGTCCCGAGCGGGCTGTCCCCTTCTCCACGACCTGCTCCAGCAGGTATTGCGCCTTAGCCAGAGTTTTAGGAGAAGCAATACGCTTGTCGAGTATCTTGGGGTGAAATTTTTTCACCGGAAAACCATAATGACGAATTTCCTCGACCAGATAGGGCTTCATCATCCTGCCATCGTTGGCCACGGCATTGTAAAAGGTCAGCAGTTGCAAGGGCGTGATGCGCACCTCATAACCCGTAGCCATCCACAGCGGCGTCGTACCGCTCCAGTCATCATCCTGCGGGCTTTTGATGAGCGGGCGGGGTTCGCCGGGGATTTCGATACCTGTGGGTTGGTCTAAGTGAAACTTCTTCAGGGCTCTGAGATAGTCCCCTAACTTTCCAGGCTGCACGAAGTACTGGTCCATCATTTTAGCCATGCCCACATTGGAGGAGATGACGAAGGCCGTTTCGATATTGGTGCTGTCTTTGCCATGAGCGGAGGCATCGCGCATGGGCACGCGCTCTTTTCTGCCGCGACTGTCGGTAAAGACGAATTCCGTTCTGCCCTGCTCCAGATCAATGCTGTCGGCCAGGTCCAAATTGGTCTTCTCCAGCAACGCCATGATGGTAGCCAGTTTAAAAGTAGAGCCAGGCTCCGTGGCATAACCCACACCATAATTATAGATTTCCCAGAGTTTCCCCTTTTTGGTGCGCCCCAGATTGGCGATGGCTCGTATAGCTCCCGTTTCGACCTCCATGACGATGGCCGTGCCGTACTCCGCCTCGTGTTTTTCCAGGGCCTGGTACAGGGAGCGTTCTGCAATTTCCTGGATGTCTATATCTATGGTCGTGAGCAGATCATCTCCACTGGCCGGCTGAATTTCGCTGAGCTCTTTCACCGGCTGCTGCTTGTGATTGGGCATGTTGATGACCGGCTGCACAATGGAGTCGCCCCGCAGAACGCTGTCGAAAGCGCCTTCCAGACCCACCGGTTTAGCGCCCTCGCGCACATAGCCGATGGTGCGATGTGCCAGCAGGCCAAAGGGGCGTTGCCTGTCTTCATGCACTTCCACGATTAAGCCCCCTTTGAATCTCCCAAGGCGGAAGAGCGGGAAATTCTTAATGGCCTTCATTTCGCGGAAGGGCACTTTGTCTTTGATTTTGACATATGCTTTTTCTTCATCAACCTGCTTCAGCAGGAATTCTTTATAGCCTCCCGGAGTATAAGTGGTATCTACGAAAGTAGCGAGGAAGTAGGACAAAGAATCGAGATAGCGGTCCAGGTCTTCCTTGGAAGGCACTGTGGCATCGAAGCGGATGTCGTAATACGGCATGGAAGTCGCCAGCAGACTGCCATCGGAAGCGAGGATGCTGCCGCGGTAGCCCTCAATTTTTTTGGTTTCAATGCGATTTTCCACCAGGGCTCTCCATGCATCGGCCTCCAATACGGATAGCCGAAAAGCCTTTATCAGGATGATCAGGCCAAACAGCACGAGCAGTCCTGTTATCACATAGACCCTTCGCAATACTTCATTTCTTACGCGAGTAGCCATGATTATTGGTCATTTACAATGATGCGATGAACCCGACCACCCCTGCTGCTCAGGTGCAGGGGGGCTTTTCCTGCTTCTTTTTTAACTCTCGACAGTTTACTGTTGTAGGATATTTCTGATTCCAATGCATTGTATTCGCGCCGCAAAGCTTCCACTTCTTTACGCAGCTCCTCGATGCGCAAAATTCGTCTTTGGGCACTGTTGATAGAACCCAAATACAGCAAGAGTAACAGTCCGAGGAATAAGACAAAAGGGAGGTTCTTTAAGGTAACGCTGGCTACCTTATCGCCGATAGCGAAAGGTGGTGTTTTTTTCTTTTTTGCCATCACAACTGTTTTTCACACTCCTGACTCAGCGTCGCGGAGTATAATGCGCTTCACTCCCCTGCGCAGGGGGCGCCCGGGCCTTTACGGCTCAGGACTGTTCTTTCGAAGTACGATGCCTCCTCTCATTTTAGCGCTGCGTGCCCGCGGGTTTCGCCTGATTTCCTCTGCTGAGGGGAGCAGTGGTTTGCGGGAAAGCAGTTTAAAGGGGCGCAATATTTTTCCGTATTCGTCTTTAATGACTTCCCCCTCCGGGTTACCGGTTTTGAGGAAGCGTTTGACGAGTCGGTCTTCCACGCTGTGGTACGCGATCACGACCAATCGGCCGCCGGGTGCCAGCAAATCCAGGGATTGCCTGAGGAAATCGCCGAGCACCTCCATTTCTTCATTCACTTCAATGCGCAAGGCCTGGAAGAGCTTTGCGAGATACTTCGGTCTGTGGCCGCGTACAAAGGGCTCTGCTTCTTTAAGCAGGTCGCCTATGGTTTTGAAGGGCTTTTTTTCTCTGGCTTTCGCCAAATGTTGCGCCAGGCTCCGCGAGTTGATCAGTTCGCCGTAGCGACTGAACACTTCCTGCAGGGCTTCCGGCGGGTAAGTGTTCAGCACATCGGCTGCCGTCTGCTTTCTGTCTTGCGACATGCGCATGTCCAGCGCTGCCTCAAAGCGCCAGGAGAAGCCTCGCTCTGCGGTATCCAATTGGTGAGAGGATACGCCGAGGTCTGCCAGAATACCATCCACCTGCTCTACTCCGTAAAACTCCATGAACTCCCGCATATAGCGAAAGTTGTGGTGGATAAAGGTGAAGCGCGGGTCATCCGGCAAGTGCTCCAGCACATCGGCATCCTGGTCAAAAGCGAAGAGCGCTCCCTGAGGGTTCAGCCTTTGCAGAATCAATCTGCTGTGGCCGCCGCCGCCAAAAGTGGCATCTATATAGGTGCCCTCCCCTTCTGAGTCAGCATGAAAAAGCCATTCCATACTTTCTGCTGCGAGTACCGGTTCGTGATACTTCATGGTTCGGTATCATCAGTAACCTGACCGAGGGGACGGTTTCCCATGACTGCCTGGGCAATGTCGGAGAAGTCCTCCGGCTCCTGCTCCAACTGGCGTTCGTACTCGGCCTTGTCCCAAATTTCAATCCGGTCATTGACAGCAGAGAGGATCACGTCTTTTGCAATCCCCGCGTAATCCAACAATCGTTTATTGACGAGTATGCGCCCGGCACTATCCAGCACAACCGGCTGAGCGCCGCGAAAAAAGTAGCGCAAAAACTCGCGATGCTGCTTGTCATACACATTCAGACGGTTAATATCGCGCGTAATGCCCTCCCAAATGCTCTTGGGATAAAGCGTCAGATACTTCTCAAACCCCCTGTTGATGACAAACTCATCTGCCCCCAATTGCTGCAATTGGTCCAACAAAGCCGTGGGAAGGCGCATACGCCCCTTCGAATCCACCCGGCAATCGTATTCTCCCAAAAGTTGCAGCATAGAGACACAAATCGTTGATTTACGGCCCAAAAGTATCACTTTTTTACACTTTTTGACACATCTTCCCACCAAGAAATCAAATTTAACCCCAAAAAAATTTCCAGACCCTGTCAAAAATACCTGATTTGATTATTTTTCAACGATTTGATTATTTCAAACATATAGAAGAGACAAAGATTACACTTATACATCAATAAGAAATCTATAAATCAATGATTATCAATTGATTATATAGTTTTGATGGATGTAAAATCTTAATTTGGAATGGACAGTTGAGCGTTTAGCGTTTAGCGTTTTGGAAGTGGGTTTGGAGGAAGCCGCCTTTCATCACATCAATCACGTTCTCCGGTTTAGCTGGTTATCTGTTTCGCGCTAAGACGCTAAAAGCTTCTTTAAGCTGTAAATTTCATTTCAGCGATACTAAGTTATTTCTTCTCATCGTGGAGACTGAAGACGCTAAGAAGCCCGTATCCAGGCAAGATTCAGCTACAATTGCTACGCCCGTCACGCATCACGTTCATCACGTTCGTTACGTTCGTCACGTTCATCACGTTCGTTACGTTCGTTACGTTCATCACGTTCGTTACGTTCGTCACGTTCATCACGTTCATCACGTTCATCACGTTCGTTACGTTCGTTACGTTCGTTACGTTCGTTACGCCCGTTACGTTCATCACGTTCACATGCCCAAACCAACACTAAACGCTAAACGCTAAACGCTAAACGC
>JALVES010000194.1 GCA_027030635.1 Saprospiraceae bacterium
TGTAGAGCTGGCATCCGGGTACGAGGCATCCGTATTCGTCTAATTTGAGCAGCCAGGCCTGCTGGGGGATGGGATCTGAGTTATAGGCTCGGCTTTGCCCGCAGAGCAGAAATCCTCCATCAGCGGTTTCTTTGATGTCGTAGAGGATGTTTTCGCTGAGTTCGTCGTAGAGGCCGACGTAATTTCTGGACCACAGAGAATCCCCTTCGGCAGAGACTTTCCCAATCCATCCGTGGTAGAAGTAGTCGTCATCAGGTTCTTTGCCGAATCCACAGGCGACGTATCCGCTTCCATCGTTGAGTCGAATGAGGGCTAAGGGGATTGTGTAGAGCCCGTGATATTCTTCGGGATTGTCAAAGATTACCTCCCACAAGACTTCTCCTTCGGGGCTGAGCTTGAAAATGCTTTTCTCCATGTAGATGGTGCTGTAATAAGCAGACAGAATCTCTTCATACCCTTTACCGGAGGCGATGACGAGGCTGTTGTCATCTAAAGCGATCATATCTATGGCGCCTGCATAGAGCGCTTCCTGAGTGTTGGGCGTTGTCCAATAAGAGATCATCTCCCCCAGGCTGTCTATGACAAGTATATAGGTCTGGTAGATAAAATAGTTTAGTCCAGGGGTGCGTCTCTGGGAGCCTACGAAGATGTTGCCATTGGAGGATAAGGCAATGGACATAGCGGCTTCTTTTCTTGAGCCGCCATAACTTTTCTGCCACTTTACGCTTTTGTCTTGGTTCAGACTCGTGAGTTGTATTTGACTTGATTTAGTTGGGTTTAAGTTGGAGTTTAATATGAAGGCTTCTCCATTTGGACGTAATATGAAGTCGCTATTGTTTAAAATTGACTCACCGGGTACGGCAAAATATTCATGGGTTTCTGTGATCTCGCCTTCAGGGGTGAGTCGAAGTAGAAGTATTGTGTAAAATGTGTCATTAATTGTTTGGGCAGTCAGATAAAAACCGGATGAGTCCGGTATGTTTGTCAGGGTGTTCCACCAGGCTAAAATGTTTTTTGAGCTGTCTATCATGGTTTTATTGGAGATAAGATTTCCTTCGAGGTCAAATTTGGCAAAGATGATTCCGGTTTTAAAGGAGGTGAGGGTGTCCAAAACTAAACCGCTGGTATAATAGCAACTGTCAGTAGCAACAATGCTTGTAAGTACGGCAGCTTTAAACCCGAAATCAAGGCGCTTATTAAAAGTGATTTGGGCGCTTGCTATACATGCTATGCTTAGAGACAAGAAGAGGGTAAATCTTATTTTTTTCATGATTTAAGAGTGAAGGGTCGGTAAGTAGGTTACGACAGGAGGCAAAATGTCTCGTTCACCGGTTCTCGAAAGAATGCACTTAAAATAAGTTTGACATAAATGTAAAGGCATTGCGCGGTGTGTGTCAATGGTAAAGGCATGTTTTTTTGTGGAGTAAAAACACATTTGTCGTCTATCTTACATTTTGCATGGTATTACACTTCGCGGGCTTCAGCCCGCCACCGGTACCGCGGGCTGAAGCCCGCCCAACTCAATACACGCTCAAACAAAATTTAGCGTTATATTTGAGCGATGAGGAACTTTTTACGATATACTTTCTTAATCTTCACCCTTTCTCTGGCCTGGCAGCGCGCATGGGCTACCCACAACCGTGCGGGGGAGATCATCGTCGAGCAATTGGAGCCTTGCTCGGCTTTGATGGTGAAAGCCACCATCATCACCTACACCAAGGCCAGCAGCGTGGCAGCCGACAGAGATTCCCTCGAAATATGCTGGGGCGACGGCTCCTGCGAAATGGTAGCCCGCTCCAACGGCAATGGCGATGGCGTCAACATCGGCAACGATACGAAGTACAACCTGTACATCGCCTACCACACCTATCCCGGGCGCGGCACCTACAGCATCACCATGACCGACCCCAACCGCAACGGGGGCATTCTCAACGTCAATTACCCCAATTCAGATCAGGTGCCCTTCTTTCTGCAGACCAACTACACCCTGCTCAACTGCCAGTTCGACGGCATGAACAGCACGCCCGTGCTGCTCCAGCCGCCCATAGACGAAGCCTGCATAGGCCGCCCCTTCAAGCACAACCCCAATGCCGTGGACCCCGACAACGACAGCCTCAGCTACCGCCTCGTCGTGCCCATGCAGGCCGAAGATACTCCCGTGCCCAACTACCTCTGGCCCAGCCAGCTCATGCCCGGCCCCTTCAACAACATCTATTTTGACGAAAGTACAGGAGACTTTGAGTGGATATACCCCCAGCAGGAAGGGGAGTACAACATCGCCATGTACATCATCTCCTGGCGCAATGGCGAACCCATAGATACCGTCCTGCGCGACATGCAAATCAACGTTACCCACTGCGACAGCGAAGTGCCCGAAATCGAAGCGCCCGATTACCTCTGCGTCGTCGCCGGCGATGAAATCAGCTTCGAAGTCAAAGCCTGGGATGCCGATTCCAACGACCTGGTGCGCATCATCGCCCTCGGCTCGCCCTTCATTCAGGAATACAGCCCTGCCACCTTCGATCCCGATGCCATGGTTTTTCAGGAAGACACTGTTACGGGCCTCTTCGTCTGGCAAACCTCCTGCGAACACATCTCCGACCAGGTCTATACCGTCATCTTCAAAGCCGAAGACAACACCTTCGGCGACCACGGCCTGACCAACCTCAAGACCGTCCACATCAAAGTCGTGGGGCCTCCGCCGGAGGACTTGCAGACGGAGGCTTTCAACGACCACATCCGCCTGAGCTGGGAGGCTCCCTACTCCTGCGAAGATGCCGCCGAGGATTATTTTTACACCTTCTCCGTCTGGCGCCGCGAGGGCAGCAACAACTTCCCCATAGATACCTGTACGCCGGGTTTGGACGGGCAGGGGTATGTGCGCCTTTCGGCAAATAGCAGGCAGTTGGAAAACGGGCGCTATGTCTTTGACGACTTTGAGGTGCAGAGCGGACACACCTATTGCTATCGCGTGCTCGCCGTCTTCGGCAAACTCACCACCCTCGACCCGCCCCAACGCTACAACCTCGTCGAAAGCCTGCCTTCGGAGGAGGTCTGCGCCCAACTCAGCCGCGACCTGCCCCTCATGCTGCGCGCCGATGTGCTCACCACCTCCGCCACCAATGGCGAAGTCTATGTGGAGTGGAGCCGACCCCTGGCCGATGATCTCGACACCCTCTTGCATCCCGGCCCCTACGTCTATGAATTGAGGAGAGGGATCGGGCTTTCGCCAAACAATACCCAGCTCATCGCCAGCTTTACCGCCCCCACTTTTGCCGAGGCTGTAGATACCTCCTTCAC
>JALVES010000195.1 GCA_027030635.1 Saprospiraceae bacterium
TCTAATGTGGAACGCTGTGCGTTCTAATGTGGAACGCTGCGCGTTCTGATGTGGAACGCTGCGCGTTCTGATGTGGAACGCTGCGCGTTCTGATGTGGAACGCTGCGCGTTCTAATTGATCAACTTAAAATGAAGACGATATATGGATAGTAATGAAACACAAAAAATTAACGGTGGTTTTACCATAGCCATGGTGGGTGTGGGCCTGATAGGCGGTTCTTTGGCGATTGCTTTGAAGGAGAGTGGTTTTGCGGGGCGCATCATAGGCGTGGATGCTGAGCAGGAGCATTTGGACAAAGCCATTCGGCGGCGCCTGATAGATGAGGATGCCGGTTTGGAAGAAGCTGTGCGGGAGGCAGATGTGGTGGTTTTGGCTGTTCCTGTTGATGTGGTGTTGCGACTGTTGCCTGAGGTTTTGGGTTTGGTGGAGAAGCAGGTGGTGATGGATGTGTCTTCGACCAAACAGTTGATTCACCGGTGTGTGGAGGGGCATGAGGCACGGGGGCGTTTTGTCTCTACGCATCCCATGGCGGGGACGGAATTTTCGGGGCCGGAGGCGGCCATTCCCGATCTGTTTTTGGGGAAGTGTTGTGTGGTTTGCGAGGCTGAGGAGAGCGATGCGGATGCTTTGGCCTTGGTAAAGGCTTTGTACGCCTCCATTCCGATGGAGCTTACTTATTTGGGGGTGGAGGAGCACGATTTGCACACGGCTTATGTTTCGCACATTTCGCACATCAGTTCGTTTGCTTTGGCTTTGACGGTCTTGGAGAAGGAGCGGGATGAGAAACGGATTTTTGAGTTGGCCAGCGGTGGTTTCAGCTCGACGGTACGGCTGGCGAAGAGTTCGCCGGACATGTGGATGCCCATTTTCCGGCAGAACCGCGACAACGTTTTGGATGTTTTAGATGAACACATCAACCAGTTGGCGCGTTTTCGCAGTCTTTTGATCAAGAAGAAATTTGATGAGATTTACCGCTTGATGGAGAAGGCAAATGAGATTGGGAGGGTGTTGGGGGATTGAGCGTTTTTTTTGTGAACTTTAATTTTAAAACGATGAACAGAAAGAAGACAAAAAAGCAGGAGGGCTTGGCTTTGGAGCCTCTATTTGAGGGGGCGGTGAAGAGGCCTTTGGTCATTGCGGGGCCTTGTAGTGCGGAGACGGAGGAGCAGTTGTTGGCGGCTGCGGAGGGTTTGGCGCCTTTGGGTGTTGACTACTTCAGGGCAGGCATTTGGAAGCCCCGGACGCGGCCGGGCAATTTTGAGGGAGCGGGTTTTGAGGCTTTGCCCTGGTTGCGCAGGGTGAAGGAGGTTTATGGCCTGCGCGTCATCACGGAGGTAGCGAATGGGGAGCATTTGTTTGCAGCTTTGAAGCATGGTATAGATGCCGTGTGGATAGGTGCTCGCACGACGGTGAATCCTTTTTCAGTCCAGGAAATTGCCGACGCGCTCAGGGGCTTGGATATACCGGTCTTTATCAAAAATCCCGTCAATCCGGATTTAAATTTGTGGATTGGCGCCATTGAGCGCATTTATGAGGCGGGCATACGCCGTCTCGCTGTGATACACCGGGGCTATAGCGCGCATGGGGCCTCAAAATACCGGAACAAGCCTTTGTGGCAATTGCCCATTGAGCTGAAGCGCCGTTTTCCGAATTTACCGATTTTGGTGGACAACAGCCACATTTGCGGCGAGCGTTCGGGCTTGCTGGCTGTGGCACAGAAGGCCATGGATTTGAATTATGACGGTTTGATGACGGAGGTGCATCCGAGTCCGGATGATGCCTGGAGCGATAAGGCGCAGCAAATTACACCGGCTTCCTTTGGGGAATTGTTGGCCGCCCTTGTGTTGAGGGCGCCTTCTACCGATGATGAGGAATTCCGGAATTTATTGGAGCAATTGCGTTCGGAGATAGACGAGATAGATGAGCAGTTGCTGGATTTGCTGGGGCAGCGCATGAAAGTGGCCGAGCAGATCGGGCTTTACAAGAAGCGCAACAACATCGCTATTTTACAGGCGGGGCGTTGGGAGGAGATTCTGCGCAGGGCTCAGATGCTGGGCGAGGCGCGGGGGCTTAGTCTGGAGTTTATGGAGGCCTATTTGAGGGCCATACACGAAGAATCCATCAACCACCAGATGCGGGTGATGAATGAGGAGTAAAAGAAAAGGGGAGCAAAGCTCCCCTTTTCTTTTAAGGATTAGTTGCCCACTTCCGATACGGGACGCGGGAATTCACTCCACACGTCGTCATTGGGGCGGTCTATGGGCAGTTGGTCGAGGCGGCCGTAGCGGCGCATGTCCACCCAACGATGGCCTTCGGCGAAGAGCGAGAGCTGGCGTTGGTTGAGGACTTCGTCTATGAGGGCCTCATCGGTCATATCGCCGGCGTAGGGATCGAGGCCGTGGCCGGTGCGAATGACGTTGATGGCATCCACGGCGGCGTTGTTGTCAACGCCGATTTGTGCTTCGGCACTGAGGAGGATGAGTTCCTCATTGCGGATGTAGTGGATGGGCGCATCGAGGCTGTTGTAAACGACGACGTCATAATCTCCTGCGAGGTCGTCGAGAGCGAGTGTTCCCGAGGGGCGCAGGGCGATTTTGTTGTTGCGGTCGTCGTTCATATTGGCCTGGACGGCTGCCACAAAAGAGGGATGGGCGATGATGCCTTCGGGCTGGTCGGGTACGCGATACACGGGGTTGGTCGCTTCGCCACCTGCTGTGGAGAAGGGGCGGTAGGGGCCCGTGTAGAAGTCGCCGGCCATATCCATGAAGGATTCTCCGAGGTCTTTGTTGACTTCGGCCTTATTGCCCTGGTACATGGCGATGCGTGCGGCGAGGGCGCGGTTGAACTGCCTGAAGGTTGCGGGCGTATCGAAGCCTGCGAAGCCTTCGGAGAGGGAGAATACGAAGCTGCTTCCGGCAGCGTCGAGGTCATCGGCAGCTTCATCCAACAGTGCTTTGATGGCTGCGAGTGCATCGTCATAGCTGAGGAAGGGGCCGAGGTTGTCGGGGTCAGAGACATCTACGCGAATGCCGTTTTGTCCCTGCAGGTTGAGCGCGAGGTGGAGCTCATAGGCCTGCATGGTTTTGGCGAAGCCGAGATAGCCTTTGCGGTCTGCATCGCTGAGGGCTGCAGAGGTGTTGGTAACGGCTTCGATGAGGATGTTGGCATTCTTGATGGTGCGGTAGCGGCCGGCATAGGGGCGGGTGCCGTAGAAGCCGGCATTGTCGAGTACGGCATTGTCTTTGCCGAGCAATTCACCGGTATAGCGCGGGTCGGAGCCCGTGAAATACCAGTAGTCGCGACCGACGATGGATGTTACGTCGTAGTAGAACCCAATTTCCTGACGCAGCAGAGACTCCGTGCCCGTTACCAGGTTTTGGAGCTCGCCTATGGAGGCGTCTTGGAGGATGGGGTCCAGGCTGGGCCCGTTGGGATCGGGAATGTCCTCCAGTTGGCAGGCTGTCGTGGCGAAGATGGCCAGGCAGCAGCCGAGGAAGAGAAGTTTAAAAGAGTTTATCATGATGTGTTTTTTTTCGGTTAGAAAATGTTTAAACAACAACTTCAGCGAGCTTTAGAAATCCACGGAGAGGTGGAAGTCTAAGCGCTTGGAGGAGGGGAAGGGCAATACTTCCACGCCCCGCGACAAGCCGTTGGAACCGAAGTTGGAGACCTCGGGATCGTAGCTGTTGTACTTGAAGAGCTTGATGAGGTTGTTGCCGGAGACACCAACCTTTACACGGGCTACGCCGCCGAAAGCGTTCTTGGGCAGGGTGTAGTAGGCGCCTATTTCGCGCAGGGCGAGGTAGCTGGCATCTTCGATGTACGGTTGCGTATTGACGCCGAGCAGGCTGAGGCGGTAGTCGCCATTGGTCAGCTGTCCATCGGGGTCGAGCGTGGTGTCATCGTAGTCGTGCGTGGTCTCGTTCAGGTCGAACAAGAGCGTCGAGAGGTTGATGTTGTAGCCACCTTTCTTCCAATGCAGCAGGAAGGTAAAGGTGAAGTCCTTGTACTGGAAGTCGTTGTAGAAGCTCATCTGGAAGTCGGGTTCGGCATCGCCGAAGATGATGCGGTTTACGCCTTCCGTTACAGAGACGGTATCGGGTATGCCATCGCCATTGGCGTCGTAGTCGGCGGGGCCTACACCGATGATGGTGGTGGGGCTATAGCCTTCTTTGACGAGGAACTGGCCGAGGAAGTCGGCAAAGCCGCCTGTGGTAAAGGCCGGCACGTCGAGGCGGGTTACTTTGGCGTCGTTGGTCCAGTAACCTACGCGTGCATTCCAGTTGACGTCTTCGGTGCGGATGATATTTGCCGAAAGGCCAATTTCCATACCCTTGTTCTGGAGGGCGGCAGCATTGGTTACCTTGCTGGTGAAGCCCGAAGAAGTGGGTACGTCGGCGTTGAGCAACAGGTCATCTACGTTTTTGATGTAGTAGGTGAAGTCGAGCAGGATGTGGTTGTCCATGAGGCCGAGGTCGAAGCCCATTTCGAGTTCTTTCTGGCGCTCGGGGCCTACGGTGCTGTTGCCGAGCAGGGAGGAGATTTGGATACCCGGAGAGCCGCTCACGATGGTACCGCTGAAGGAGGTGTATTTGGAGCCGAAGCGAGCGAAGTTACCGGACTGTCCGTAAGCTACGCGCAATTTGGTTTGGCTCAGCATTTCGGGCCAGTTGCCCATTTCGTGCAGGTTGATGGCCAGGGCTGCTTTGGGGTAGTAGTACAGCTTGTTGACATCTCCGTTGTTGGTGGAGCGGTCGCCACGCATACCGAGGGTGAGGAGCACCATGTCTTTGTAGTTGACCTCTTCCTGAACGAAGAAACCCTGGTCTTCCTGGAGCAGGCGGAACTGGCTGATGTCGCGAGAGCCGCTTTGGTCGAGGTTGGTTTGGGTACCGTTCATATCCCAGGCGGTGCCGAGGATGTTGTTGAGGTTAAAGCTTTCGCGCGTTACGCCCAACTGGGTGCGGAAGGACATTCCGCTTTCGAGGTAGTTGGAGAGCACGAGGAAGGCTGCGAGGTTGGTGTTCAGGTTGCGCGTTACGCCTTGTACGGAGACTCCGTTGAGGCCGTTGCCATTGCGCTGGAACTGTACGGTATTGGGGAAGATGGCCGTGGTGGCCAGGGTGTAGTTGTCAATACCGCCACGAACGATGAAGTTCAGGGCCGTGCGATCTGTTTGATAGAGGTTGGCAGTGAGCGTACCTCCGGCGAGGATGCGGTCAACGGCTTCGTTGTTGGTAACCTTAGCGGCCGTTTCCAGGAAGTTGGAAGGCGCGTAGGGGTTGTCGGGGTAGTTGCCGTTTTCGTCGGGCAGCAGTTGGGCCCAGGAGGGTGTTGCCGAGAAGGAAATACCCATGGTGGTACCCGAGTTGTCGTTGTTGAAGAAGCCGCGATCGGCCGAGCTGTGGATGTAGTTGGTGGTTGTTTGCAACTTCAGCCACTTGGCAATCTGGTGGTTTAGATTCAGGCGAACGGAGGTTTTTTTGTAGCCAGTGTTTTCGACTATACCCTCTTCGTTTTTGTTGCTGAAGCCGAGGAAGAACTGCGTCTTGTCCGTACCTCCGTTGAGGGAGAGGCGGGTGTTGAGCAGGAGGCCTTTGTTGCCATAGAGCAGGTCTTCGTAATTGTGGAGCTGGCCGTTGTCCCGGGCTTCGCGGAAGAGGTCAATGTCGCCGGCAAAGCGCGAAGAGTTGAGCACTTTGTCTTCGGTGAACTCGCGCACGCCCAGCGGATTCAGGATTTTTGCCTGACCTACGGACTGGGAGAAGTGTACGCGGGTTTTGCCGGCTTTGCCTTTCTTGGTAGTGATGATGATAACGCCACCGGAAGCCCGCGAGCCATAGATGGCAGCGGTAGATGCGCCCTTCAACACTTCGATGGATTCGATGTCGGAGGGGTCCAGGTCAGCGAGGCGGTTGGAGGGGTTGTCCTGGTTGGACTGGCTGCCCCCGCCGGCTGCTTTGGAGACTATGTTCAAACCTGCGGGGATGGAGGAGTTGTCCATGTAAACGCCATCCACAATGATCAGGGGCTGGGAAGAGCCGCTGATGGAAGTGATGCCGCGCAGGTTGATACCGATACCGCCGCCCGGAGCGCCGGAGTTGGCGGTAATGGTTGCGCCCTTGAATTTTCCGTAAAGGGCTGCATCCGTAGTCGCAGGGACGGCAATGCCGGAAATCTCCTTAGAGGGGATGTAAGCCACGGCATTGGCCAGGTTGCTTCGCTTGACGTTTGAAGCCAGACCCGACACCACTACGGCGTCCAGTTGAACGGCCTCTTCTTCCATGACGACGTCCAGCGTCTTGGTGTCAGGGCTTACGGGAATCTGTTGGGAGACGTATCCCACGTAGAAAAATTCCAGTACAGCGGAGTTTCCAGGAATGGAAATGCTGTACTTGCCGTCAACGTCAGTAATGGTACCGATGGCGGTACCTTTTACTGCAATACTCACGGAGACTAAAGGCTGACCGTTGGTGTCTGTAACCTTTCCCGAGACGGTGAACTGCGCAAGCATGGTGCCGGCTGATAGCAAAACGACCAGCACGATTAAGCTTGCCTGAGTAAAGAAATACCTCATACTCGTTAAGTTTAGAATGTTAGTGAACAAAATGATGAAAACAGACAAGAAATGAAGCAAAAGGCCCTTTGGCTTTCCGTTGCATTTCCCGTTTTTCTTTGGTCATTGGGGCCTTTGAATATGCAAATAAGCAAATTTTTTTTGAATAAGAGTTAACATTTTGGAGCTTTTTTTATGCAGTGCTCCGTTTTCAGGGCATTCTTGCTTATTCCAAATATTCTCTATCTTTGAACGTTTCCGAAGAGCATACGCGGCTTGCGCCTTGTTAAAAAGTTTTGGGCGCCGCGGGAGGCTGTTTCTCCATGTTCTGCTTATTTCGTCATTACAACAGCTACGTCCATGAGTAAAAAAATCACCATCCAGACCGGCAAGAAAAAGCTTAAGCTCAAAAAAAGCAAAGATTTGGTAGGCTTAAGGCTGAAAAAGAAGGGTGGCAAAGCCGAGAAAAAAGCGCAGGTAGAGCAAAAGGTGTTGGATCATCTCGGAGGGTTTGAACTGGTTACCTTGAAGAAAAAGGGTAAGGCCTTAGATAAGGCCCTGGATGAATTGCGGGCCGAGAAAGATGTGGCAGTGGGTACACACGTGTATGTGGCGGAAGGCAGTACGCGGCCCATGGTTCCTACAGGAGTGCTTTACATTACCTTTGAGGAGGGCGTCAGCATAGAAGAGCAGGAGGTAGTGTTGGATGAATACAAACTCGAGCTGAAGGAGCGGCGTTCGGATACGGATGTGGTGGCCAGGGTTACGGCCCGCTCGCGCAATCCCGTCAAGGTGGCGGCCTCTATGCAGGCTCTTTCGCTGGTCAGTCGCGTAGAGCCGGATTTGGATACGCTGGTGGATGAGTACGACGAAGACCTGCTCATGCCTCCGGATACGCTTTTCCCCGATCAATGGTACTTCCTGAATCAGGGCAAGGTGCCCAGTGCGGGTTATACCGTGAAGCGGGGCGCCGATGCCCGTGTCGTCAAAGCCTGGGAGCGGCTTGGCAGCCGGGGTTCTTCCAAGATCACCATAGCCGTGGTGGATAATGGCTTTGACCCCAACCACCCGGATTTGTCCACCAAGATCGTCAAGCCCTATGACTTGTGGACGGGTTCCTCCCGCCTGAGCCAGGGTGATCCCCGCTTTACGCATGGCACCTCCTGCGCCAGCATTGCCATAGCGCCTTCCAATGGCAGAGGCATCGTGGGCGTTGCTCCCAATGCCCGTCTGATGCCGGTAAGTGGCACCTCTTTTAGCGTAGAAGCTACGGAGAAAATTTTTGATTACTGCGTGCGCAACGGGGCCGACATTATCTCCTGTTCCTGGGGGACTACCGATCCGGCCTATGACCTGTCACCGGTGAAGGAAGCTGCCATTGCCCGGGCTGCCCGTCAGGGGCGCAATGGCAAGGGTTGCGTCATCCTCTTTGCGGTGGGCAATGACGATTTGGATTACATCAGCTATTACGCCGCGCATCCGGATGTGATTGCCGTGGCGGCTTCTACCAGTCAGGATACCATTGCTTCCTATTCCAATCGCGGCCCCGAAGTCTGGGTCTGCGCCCCCTCCAACGGCGACTGGCCGCTCATCGCCGCCCGCGCTTCCTGGGATCAGGGCACGAGCCTGCGCGGCCCGGGCGAATTTCGCTACTGGATAGACGGCAAAAATCGCGGCAACGGATACAAACACTTCGGCGGCACTTCCGGCGCCTGCCCGTTGGTGGCGGGCGTAGTGGCCCTGATGCTCTCGGCCAATCCCGAGCTCACAGCCCGCGAAGTCAAAGAAATCCTCAAACTCACCGCCGACAAAATCGGCCCCGCCTGGGAGTACGATGCCCGAGGCCACTCCCGCAAATACGGCTACGGCCGCGTCAATGCCGAGCGTGCCGTAGGCGAAGCCCTGCGCCGCAAAGCCACTCAACCCGCCCCGCAGCCGACGCCTACGCCGACACCCACACCCCGGCCCTCTGCTGCCACCTCGGCCAATCTCTTCCGCCTCGATGTCAACAAGCAACAGGCCCGCGGTTGGGGCGTGCAAATGGGCGTCTTTAAAGAATTTGCCCACGTGCTGCGCCAGGCAGAAATCTGGCGCAAGCAATTCAAACAGCCGCTCATCGTCTATATCACTTCCTTAAACGGCCAAGCCGCGTTCAAACTGGTGCTCGGCCAATTCGAAGACATCAATGAAGCCCGCGCCCTGCTCAACAAAGTCAAAGCCGCCGGCCAACAGGGCTTTTTGAGGAAGTTGTCGGATTTTGTGAGTGTTTAGTGTTGTCTGTTGTCGGTTGTCGGTTGTCGGTTGTCTGTTGTCCGTTGTCCGTTGTCGGGTTTGATGGTTTGTTGTTTGTTGTGTGCTGTTTAGTGTTTAGCGTTTAGTTGGGCGGGCTTTAGCCCGTCAATCAGTACCGCGTGCTTTAGCGCGCGTACGATACGGCTGACGATGAACGTGACGAGCGTGACAAACGTGATGAACGTAACGAACGTGACAATCGTGACGGGCTAATTCATCACGGCGCTCACGGAGAGTTGGAGAGGTCATTTTCAATTTTCAATTTTTAATTTTCCATTCTCCATTTTTCATTCTCCATTCTCTCACATATTTCACGCGTAAGCTTCTCCACATAGACGGAGCCGGCGAAGGGGTCGGCCACGGCATCTAAGCCGCTTTCCATGCGGAGGATGTGGTGTACATTGCGGGCGATGCGGCGGGTGAAGGCATTGGTTTGGTTGCCGGCAGGGGGGATGGTGAGGCGGTCGGCGCCGCCGGCTATGGCTGCGAGGGCCATGGGGGCCGCGGCAATCATGTGCTTATTGATGATTTCCTGTTGTGTTTCAGATGTTGGATTTTCCTGTTGTTCGGAAACTGTGGGGAAGCGGAGGTGGATGTCGAGGAAGGCCTGTTCTTCTTCTGTGTTTAAGCCGTGTTGGTCCAGTGCGTTTGCCCAGAGCAGGCGCAGGGCGCGCAGGCGTGCGATTTCGAGCAGGTAGTCGGGGCCGGTTTCCAGTTGGAAATAAAAAAGACTGTTAAAGTCGGAGAGGGGCAGTTGGCTTTCGCCAAATGTGGCCCAGGCATCATGCAGGGCCTGCTGCATGGGAGCGACAATGCCCTCGCGGGCCGTGCCCGGTATGCTCTGACGGATAAAGCGATAAGCGGGGAGTTTTTCCCTGGCTTTCGCCAAACGCGAACCGCTGAGAGCAGCTTTGCGAGTGCCGACGCTTATGCTGCCGGCATGTTGCCTGAGGCCGGCGGGTGAAGCGGGGTCGGATTTGCCGTAAAGGCTATCCAAAAAATCTATGAAGTCGAGCAGCTCTTCTTCGGAAGCCCCGGCAAAGAAGAAGTAGGGGGTGATGAAGCTGAGTTCGACATTTTTCAGGGCCCGTTCGAGCCAGGGCAGCGGGGGTATGGAGCTGCTTTCACGCGGAGAAGTGAAAATCAGCCGCGGCGATTCCAAACCGAAGCTGAGGGCCTGCAGCAATTCTTCGTTGAGCTTTTCAGCGGAGTCGTAGTTGTCGAAATCCTCGCCAATAAGCCACTGCAAGCCCGGCTGCTTTTTGAGCATGGGCGGCGGTGGTTCGGGCAAGTCGTCGGGATGGGCAAAGGGCGATACGCGCAGTCCGGGCTCGGGCTCCCAATCCAGCTCGACCGGCGACCGCCCTTTGAGGTCTTGCTCGATTTTGTCGAGCCACTCCTTTTTGGATACCGGAGAAAATTCTTCGAACATACTGAAAACAGAAAAGCCTCCCCCTTGCGGGGAAGGCTTCTTTTTTAATAGCGGTAGTAATCGGGCTTATAGGGCCCTTCTTTCGGTACGTTGATGTACTTGGCCTGTTTGTCGCTGAGTTCTTCCAGCTCGACGCCGATTTTGGCGAGGTGCAGGCGGGCGACTTCTTCGTCGAGATGCTTGGGCAGGGTATAGACTTTGTTTTCGTATTGGTCACTGCGCTGCCAGAGCTCGATTTGGGCCAGCGTCTGGTTGGTGAAGGAGTTGGACATCACGAAGGAGGGGTGTCCTGTGGCACAGCCGAGGTTGACGAGCCGTCCTTCGGCGAGCAGGATGATGTCTTTGCCGTCTATGGTGTATTTGTCCACCTGGGGTTTGATGACGACTTTGGTGTGGCCGTAGTTTTCGTTGAGCCAGGCGACATCAATTTCGTTGTCGAAGTGGCCGATGTTGCAGACGACGGCTTTGTCTTTCATCAGCTTGAAGTGCTTGCCGGTAACCACATCGCAGTTGCCCGTGGCGGTAACGATGATGTCGGCCAGCGGGGCGGCATGCTCCATTTTGAGCACCTGGAAGCCGTCCATGGCCGCCTGCAGGGCGCAGATGGGGTCAATTTCCGTAACGATGACGCGGCATCCTGCTCCGCGCAGGGAAGCTGCCGAGCCTTTGCCCACATCGCCGTATCCGGCTACGACAGCCACTTTGCCGGCCAGCATGAGGTCAGTTGCACGGCGGATGGCATCCACCAGCGATTCGCGGCAGCCGTATTTGTTGTCGAATTTTGATTTGGTCACCGAGTCGTTGACGTTGATGGCGGGTATGGGCAGGGTGCCGTTTTCCATGCGCTCGTACAGGCGGTGTACGCCGGTGGTGGTTTCCTCGCTGAGGCCCTTGATGCCCTGAGCCAATTCGGGATATTTGTCGAGCACGAGATTGGTCAGGTCGCCGCCGTCATCGAGAATCATGTTGAGGGGCTTGCCGCCTTCGAAGGCGTGCAGCGTTTGCTCAATGGCCCACCAAAACTCCTCTTCCGTCATGCCCTTCCAGGCAAAGACGGGGATGCCCCTTGCAGCAATGGCCGCAGCGGCATGGTCCTGGGTGGAGAAGATGTTGCAGGAAGACCAGGTTACTTCGGCACCCAACTCAACCAGCGTCTCAATGAGCACAGCCGTTTGGATGGTCATGTGCAGGCAGCCTGCAATGCGGGCGCCTTTGAGGGGCTTCTCCTTGCCGTACTTTTCGCGCAAAGCCATGAGGCCCGGCATTTCGGCTTCCGCCAGTTCAATTTCCTTGCGGCCCCAGTCGGCCAGCGAAATGTCTTTTACCTTGTATTTCAGTTCTGTTGCTTGCATCTGAATTCCGGTTCTGTGAAATAAGGGCTGCCCTCACGCGGCAGCGGT
>JALVES010000196.1 GCA_027030635.1 Saprospiraceae bacterium
ATGCCGTAGAGGTGCTGAGCACGGTAACGGTAGATGCCGGAGCCGATCAGTCCATCTGCTTGGGCGATGCGACGACGATCACGGCCCAGGCTGCAGGCGGCACGGCCCCCTACACCTATGAGTGGAACCAGGGTCTGGGCGCCGGTCAGAGCCATGTGGTGAGTCCGACGACGAGTACGGAATACGTGGTTACGGTAACGGACGCCAACATGTGTACGGCCGTGGATACGGTAGCGGTGAACGTGAGCGACCTGAACGCTCCTGTTATTCAGGTAACGTGCAATGACAACGGTACGCCATTTGATACGCTGGACGACACTTACACCTTCACCATAGAGGTGAACGGCACGAACGTGAGTGGCACGTACAGCATCAGCGGAGACGTAACGATAGACAACCTGCCGTACAACTCCCAGCAGGGGCCGTTTGGACCATATCCGATCTTCCCGAATGGCGATTTGAACATCACGGTAACGATGGATGAAGTGCCGTTCTGTAGCATAGATGCGATAGTGGAAGCGCCGGAGCCTTGCTCCAACCAGTGTATCATCGCCGGTGATCCTCAGGTGCAAACGACCTGCTATGACAATGGTACGCCTACAGACCCGAGTGATGACTACTATGAATTTACGCTCATCGTATCGGGTACCAATACGGGCTCTACCTACTCTCTGACCATTGGAAATGCAGCGCCTGTTACCGGTTTGACTTACGATCAGTTGGAAGGTCCCTTTGGTCCTTTCAACATCCTGACAGACGGAGATCAAAACATCCTTATCCAGGATGAGACAGACCCGCTCTGTCAACTGTCTTACGTAGTTACGGCGCCGCCGACTTGTTCGGACCAATGTGAGATTCAGAGCGTGAACTACAATGTGTTCTGCAACGACAACGGTACGCCCAGTGATGATACGGATGACATTTACTCCTTCACCATTGAGGTAACGGGTGTAAACACCGGCGGCACCTTCTCCATTACGGGAGATGTGGATACTTCCGGCCTGGCTTACAATGTCGTTCATACCATCCCGGGACCGTTTGATGTAGGTACGAATTTGAACATCACTGTAGTGGATGATGCAGATGCCTCTTGCACTTATGATGAGGTCATCGTATCTCCCGAGCCCTGTTCCAGCACCTGTAACATTACAGAGCCTATTGAGTACCAGGTCAAGTGTAATGACAACGGTACGCCTTTTGACCCGACGGACGATATTTACTACTATCGTCTGAATGTAACGGGCTCCTTTACAGGCTCTTGCTACAACGTAACGGGCGATGATGCTCAAACGGGTCTGCTTTACAATGCTTTCACGGATTGGCTGGGGCCCTTCTCCATCAATGATGGCGATTTGACTCTGCTCATTCAAGACTGCGATGATGGGGCATGTACGGCAACGGTGCTTATCGAAGCTCCGGAGCCCTGCTCATTGGATTGTCAAATCACTGGTGTTGACTTTACTCCGGTATGTAGCAACAATGGTACGCCTACGGACCCGGATGATGATTTTTACCAGTTCAATATCCTCGTCTCCGGTCAGGATGTATCTCTCAACGGCTATAACCTCAGTGGAGATTACTCCGCCAACGGTTTGCCGTATGATGTACAAAATGGTCCTTTCGGAAACTACGCTCCGGGCTCAACCATTAACCTGACGGTTACGGATGCATCTGACCCGGGTTGTGAGCAGACGGTAAGCTATACATTCCCGACAGAGCCTTGTTCTAATACCTGTGCCTTGGATGAGCCGATCATTGAGACCATCTGTGATGACAACGGCACGCCTTCTGACTCCACGGATGACACCTATGCTTATACGGTCATCCTTACGGGAAATGCCACCGGCGGCTCGTACTCCATCTCGGGTGATGACAGCCAGACCGGATTGCAGTATGGCGTTATAGAAGGTCCTTTTGCTGCAGGTACGCCCATTGGAACGAACCTGGTGCTGACCTTCACAGACGATGCAGACCCGAATTGCGAGCTCACTTATGTGGTTGAATCTCCGGAGCCTTGCTCAAATGTCTGTGCCATTAATCCCAACCCACAGGTTGTGGTGAGTTGCGATGACAATGGTACGCCTGCTGATCCCAGTGATGATGTATGGTATTACAACTTGCTGGTCTCCGGCGTCAATACTTCCGGCACGTACTCTGTAACAGGAGGACCTTTGGGCTCTCAAGGCTCCGGCTTGCCCTATGACGTACAGACCGATGACTTCGGGCCTTTCTCCATCGCCAACCAGGCGCAGATAGAGATCACCATTGTGGATGATCTGGATCCGAACTGTACCCTGGACCTCGTGATTGAGGCTCCGGATGCTTGTCCTTCCGATTGTGCTTTGTCGGACCCCTTCTTCAGCTTCTTGTGTAACGATAATGGCACGCCTGCTGATCCTGACGATGACTACTACGAAGTATCCATCTATGTGACAGGCGTCAATAACGGCAGCACTTATACCGTTACCGGAGGCTTGTTTGCGGGCAACTTGCCTTATGATCAACTGAATGGGCCCATTGGAAACATTCAGCCCGGGGAAATCCTCTTTGTGGACATCACCGATGATCAGTATCCGAGCTGTAATCTGCAAAATGTGGCAATCATAGCTCCGACTACGACCTGCTCCTTTGAGTGTGCTCTGGATGAGCCTCTGATTGCTGACGAGTGCGATGACAATGGAACGCCGGACAATCCCGACGATGACCAGTACTACTTTAGCATTACCGTAACAGGTAATAGCACCGGCAGTGGTTACAGCATTAGCGGTGACCTTGACGTTCCTGGCCCATTGCCTTACAATCAGGCCAATGGTCCTTATGGCCCCTATCCGATAGGTCAGGTGCTGAACCTCTTTATCGAAGATGTAGATGAAGACGGTTGTACGACTGAGGTTACTGTTGATGGCCCGGAAAACTGCATCGAAGCCAATGGCAGCATTGGAAACTATGTTTGGGAGGACCTGAACGGTAACGGCATCCAGGATGCCGGAGAGCCGGGCATCCCGGGCGTAACGGTTGTCCTGACCGGCACGACGGTACTGGGTGATCCCATCAGTCTGACGACGACTACGGATGCCGATGGCTATTACCTCTTCGACAACCTGCCTCCGGGCACGTATAAGGTAACCTTCCCGAACATTCCGGGCTATACCATGACTACGCCGAATGCCCCGGGCAGCAACGAGGCCAACGACAGCGATGCCGACCCCGCTATGGGCGGTATGACAGAGTTCATCGTCCTGTCCAGTGGGGAGGATTACCTCGATTTCGATGCCG
>JALVES010000197.1 GCA_027030635.1 Saprospiraceae bacterium
GCTCAGCCACCGGAACTGTGGAGTCCTTCCCGCAGTTCCGGTAACTTCGACAACGCTTCGCTAAGGACTATGCTTTTGCTTCCGGCGCTCAGCCACCGGAGCTGAGGAGCCCTTCCCGCAGTTCCGGTAACTTCGACAACGCTTCGCTAAGGACTATGCTTCTGCTTCCGGCGCTCAGCCACCGGAACTGCGGAGTCCTTCCCGCAGTTCCGGTAACTTCGACAACGCTTCGCTAAGGACTATGCTTCTGCTTCCGGCGCTCAGCCACCGGAACTGCGGAGTCCTTCCCGCAGTTCCGGTAACTTCGACAACGCTTCGCTAAGGACTATACTTCTGCTTCCGGCGCTCAGCCACCGGAACTGAGGAGCCCTTCCCGCAGTTCCGGTAACTTCGACAACGCTTCGCTAAGGACTATACTTCTGCTTCCGGCGCTCAGCCACCGGAACTGCGGGAAGGGAGTTGGTCTATTGTGCGAACCCCGCGTTGTCGAAGTCACCGGAGTTGATTTACCTCGCGCCCTCAACTCCGGTGGCTGAGCGCAGTAAGTTGTTCTATCGTTCTTAGCCTTGCGTTGTCGAAGTCACCGGAGTTGATTTACCTCGCGCCCTCAACTCCGGTGGCTGAGCGCAGTGAGTTGTTCTATCGTTCTTAGCTCTGCGTTGTCGAAGTCACCGGAGTTGAGGGGAAAGGTAGATTTCCCTATTTTTGCCACCCACAATTCCGCTTTTTATGACTGATTCCAACGCTTGCCACTCCATTTGCCCGAAAGGGCTTGATGTTTCTGCCGTTTATGACATTTTGCGAAAGCAAAAAAGGCTCCGACTAAGCGGGGAGGCAGAAGCCCGCATCCGTGCTTGCCGCGTCTTTATGGAGGGGTATATCCAAAGTTCGGAGCGGCCGATTTACGGGATCAATACGGGTTTTGGTTCGCTTTGCCATGTGCGGATTTCTGAAGAGGAGATGGGGCAGTTGCAACTCAACCTGGTGCGCTCTCATGCCTGTGGGATGGGGGCGGAGGTGCCGCAGGAACTGGTGCGTCTGATGCTCTTGCTCAAGATACAGAACATGGCGGCGGGCTATTCGGGTGTGCGCGTGGAGTTGGTGCAGCGGCTTATAGATTTTTACAACGAAGGCATTTTGCCGGTGGTTTACGAGCAGGGTTCGCTGGGTGCTTCGGGTGATTTGGCGCCTCTGGCTCATCTGAGTTTGCCGCTGATTGGAGAGGGCGAGGTGTGGCATAAAGGCCGGCGCCGGGCTTCGGCGGAGGTGCTGGCCGAGATGGGTTGGGAGCCTCTCAGCCTTTCGGCAAAAGAAGGCCTGGCCTTGCTCAACGGCACTCAGTTTTCTACCGCTTATGCGCTTTGGGCGGTGCTGGAGGGGCAGAAGCTTTGGGCCTGGGCGAATTTCTGCGCCGCTCTGTCCATGGATGGCTTTCGCTGTTTGTACAGCCCCTTGGCTGCGCCCTTGCATCGCATCCGCAGGCAGCCCGGGCAGAAGGTTTGCGCTGCCGCCCTGCGCGAATATTTGCGCGAAAGCGAAATCGGAAAGCAAGCCAAAGAACAAGTGCAAGACCCCTACGCCTTTCGCTGCGTACCTCAGGTGCATGGGGCGAGTTGGGGCGTGCTGCAACACGTCAAAGAGGTGGTCGAAAACGAGCTCAGTTCAGTAACGGATAACCCCGGCGTCTTTCCCGATGAAGACCGCATTTTATCGGGCGGCAACTTTCACGCCCAACCCATAGCCCTGGCTCTGGATTATCTGGGACTGGCGCTTTCGGAGCTGGGCAGCATCTCCGAGCGCAGGCTCTTTCAACTGTTGAGCGGGCAACGCGGGCTGCCTCCCTTCCTCGTACCCGAACCGGGCCTGCACTCCGGCATGATGATCGTGCAATACACCGCCGCGGCCATTGCCAGCCAAAACAAACAGCTCTGCACGCCGGCCTCGGCCGATTCCATCGTCTCCAGCAATGGGCAGGAAGACCACGTGAGCATGGCTGCCAATGCGGGCACCAAAACCCTGCGCATACTCGACAACCTCCGAAGGCTGCTCGCCCTGGAATTGATGGCCGCTGCCCAGGCGCTTTATTTTCGCCTTCCGGCAAATACGGGACAGCCCCTGCGCCCGCTCGTAGAGGCCTTTCGGCAAAAAGTACCGCCTCTGCAGGCCGACCGCATTTTGTCGAACGACATGCATCGGGCCGAAGACTTCCTCCGGCAGGAGGCAGAGGCTCTGCTCAAAAGTTAAAGCCCACCCTCAGCTGATAGGAAATTTGGATGTCCTTGTCTTCCCGCGGGATGCGCTCGTTTTGTGCGTCTAAGCCATAGGCCGAAAAGTCATAGGCGTTGTTCGTAACATCCGTAAGGCCATACTGAATTTTGCCGCCGACAAAGAGGCTTTTGCCAAAATAAAAGCTCAAAGCCGCGTGCAGACTGAAGTCGAAGCGATTAAAAAAAGTGCCCTGCTCAAGGCGGGGAGCTTCCCAGTAAGCGCCTGCTTTTTGCGGAATGGATACCGCTTCGCCATCAAGCAGAAGAGTCTCTTTGTTGCCCGTAGCATCGCCTGTCTGGTCGCGCAGGTAGTTGTATGCCAGCGAAAGCTCGAAAGAGTCTATGGCCTGCCCGCCTTCCGTTATGCCGTTGAAGCGCAATTGCCCCACAGCCGTGGAGGAAATCAGAAAGCCGGCTCCCGCACCGGCGGAGAGCTCGATTTGTTTAATGGGCCGCAGCGTTACCGAAAGCGGCAGGTAGAAATAGGCATTGCTGATGTTGAGCGTCAGGCTCTTGTTGCCCAGCGCCAGAATCTTTTTGCCGCTGTCTGCCGGAAAGAAAAGGTAGCTCAGCCCGTTGTAGCGATAGCGCCCGCCCAACTGGCTGAAAACCAATTCGCCCCTCAGCCCCAGTATGTCGAGCAGCTTGTAATTGGCCGTAGCTCCAATCATAAAGCCCGAAGTGGTAACCATTTCTTCCAGCACAGTGCCGTCAGGCGCCATCTCCAACGGCCCCTTAAAGGCGCTGTAATTCAACCCGGCCTGAAATCCAAGCGAAAAATCCTGCGAAAAAGCCGTCTGCGCTGCCGCAAACAAAAAGACAAAGAGGAAAAGTAAGTTTTTCATACACGTAAGATCTGAGGTTTAATTTTTCTTATAAAGTGTAAATGCACGGCCTTAGGGTTGGCCAAAAATAGCGAGAAATTTGGAGATGCCGGCAGTTGTGTAATCGGAGTTACACGGCGGAATCGGATGAGTGGGTATCTTTGCGGTTGAATTGGT
>JALVES010000198.1 GCA_027030635.1 Saprospiraceae bacterium
GAGGAATTCATCCTCTCCGATACATTTTGATGAATTGTCAGAACCATTGAGAAATCAAAAAAGCGCTCTAACATATCGCCTCTGACTAATTTCCACACTACCTTTATGGGGTCATAGAGAGAGAAGATTCTCCTTTCTCATTTTTTTTCGTTACACCCCTAAACCTAAAATCATGATTTTTAACACCCATTTCAGAGGAGTTGCACGCTCCTTGCTCATGCTCTTACTTGCACCCCCTATTTTTGCCCAAAACGGGACTTGGGAGCTCCAGCACCCCCAAAACCCCGTCAACACCTTCACACACATATACGTGAGCCCCACCGATGGCTACGGATGGATTACAGCGCCTTTCACGCTGCTCCACAGCAATGACGGAGGACAAACCTGGAGCCTGCAAGCTCAAGACCAGTCTCTGATTACCGACACCTATTCCCTGCTGACCATCCAATACGAAGAAGGCAGCAACGGGCAGCATCTGTACATCCTGCGCACCTCACACATCCTTGAGTCCAATGACGGAGGGAACAGTTGGGAGCTCATTTCCTTCGGCACTCCGCCTCCGGTGCAAGCCAAAGACATGCGCCTCTTTGCCAATGGCGACTTGTTGGTACTCGACACCGATAAAGTGTATCACTCAAGCGATGGAGGAGAAAATTGGACCACTACGCTTGAAGCCGGCCAAAACCTCCAAAACATGTCTTTCGGCACGGAAACCGATGGTTGGATTGCCGCTGAAAACGGCATTTTGTACCACACATCAGATGGCGGCCTAAGCTGGACGGAGGTAAACAGCTTTCCCCTTTCGGAAAATATCTTAGTGTCTTTCATAGACGGGCAAATCGGCTTTGTAAGCACCGACAGCCAAAAACTCTTCAAAAGTGCAGATGCCGGCCAATCCTGGACGCTTATTGCAGAAGATGCTTTTGGCCCGCTTGCCGGATTCCATGCTGAAGATGAAAATCATCTCTACGGCAGATATGTAAACCGCGGTTATTACTCCAATGACGGCGGCTTAACCTGGGATTTCTTTTCCGCGGGAACTTCCTCTATGGGCAGTGGCTCTTACAGCGCCAACGGCGAGGCCTGGATGGTTGGCGACCTCGGAGCCATTTTCTATCGCCCCGATTCAGGCACCGACTGGAGCGACCTCAATACAGAAAACAGGCAGGATCTGTTTTTCGCTTCCTTCTATGACCAAAACATCGGGTTTGCAGGAGGCGCCTATGGAATCTTCTTAAAAACAACCGATGGCGGAGAAAACTGGGAAGACCTCTCACCTGAGGAAACGCCCGTCAGCTCAGGCTCATTTCTCTACGATGCTCTGTGGTTAGACCAAAACACCTTACTGATAGCCGGTAAAAGCAACATTTTCCACTATACCTCGGACTGGAGCGACCCCCTTCTGTCTTCGGGCAATTCTTTTTACGATCTCGCAAGGACTCCTTCGGGCACGATTTTCGCATGCGGCCACGCAGGAAAAATCGCCAAAAGCGACAACACCGGAAACAACTGGGAGTACATCATCAACACGCCCTCCAATCCGAGCCTGCGGGCCATTGATTTTTACGACGACAACAACGGCATAGCCGCCGGAGATATGGGCACCATCATGCGCACCACAGACGGAGGCAACAGTTGGGACAGCTTAAATGCCGGTACAGACAAACTCATCCCCGCCATTTGCTATGCCAACATAAATGCCATTTGGGCAAGTACAGCGGAATACACGGACTCTCTCCTCTTCTCCTCCGACCAGGGAAATACCTGGGAGAAAGTAAGCGTCGGGCAAAGCGCTTTCTATTACGATTGCTATTTCGAAGACGAACTCAGCGGCTGGCTGGCAGGAGGCTACGGAAGCGGCGGGGTACTGCTACACACTACAGACGGAGGGGAGCATTGGGAGCTCTTCGCCACCTTCCCTCAAGTCATAAACCAGGTGCAGGTACAAAGGGATCTTACCTCACTTACCCTTCATCTCGCCGGCAGAATAGCCCACATCTTCCGCTATGACGAATTCGTCATCTCCACAAAAGAAGCCGGTTATACTGAAAAACCTTTGCAACTGTACCCCATACCTTTGGCTGCCACAGCAAGCCTGAATGTTTCCCTGCCCTCAAACCTGCCTCCAAACAGCCCGTACTTCCTGTACGATGCCGAAGGACGCAGGGTGCAAAGCGGCCTGACCGGCAACCGGCAATCCCTGCTGATAAAAAACCTGCCCAAAGGGCTTTTCACCCTCTTCATCCTCGATGAACTTCACTCCATCCGGTACGTAGGTAAAGGGCTGCGGCAGTAACTTTCTCCGGAAGAGCAGAGGCGGAAATGCCGCCTCTGCTCTTTCTATTTCCATTTAGATGTCAATATCCATCCACACGGGGCAATGGTCGGAATGCCGGGCATCGTTTCGGTGGGAAACTTCAAGGATGTCTGACTTGAGATTATCGGTTACGGATTGATAGTCTATGCGCCAGCCCTTGTTGTTCTCACGGGCACGGGCGCGATAGCTCCACCAACTGTATTCGACCTTATCGGGATGGCAATAGCGGAAAGCATCGGTAAAACCATGGGCAAACCACTTGTCTAACCAGGCGCGCTCTTCGGGCAGGAAGCCCGAGGTCTTTTTGTTGCGCACAGGGTCGTGAATGTCCATGGGAGTATGGGCGATGTTGTAATCGCCTGCAACAATCATCTTCGGGCGGCTTTTCAGCAACTCGTGTATCCAGTCGTAGAAAAAATCGAGAAACTCCATTTTAACGGCCTGACGCACATCTCCCGTAGTTCCTGAAGGAAAATAGACATTGATCAACGTCCAGTCGCCAAAATCCGTGCGCAAGACACGGCCTTCATGGTCGTATTGCTCATGGCCACAACCCTGAATAACCTGATCGGGTTCTTGCTTAAAAAAGGTGGCCACACCACTATATCCCGGCTTCTGAGCCGAATACCAAACGTGTTTATAGCCAAGGGCCTCCAGATCCTGTATATTGACTTGCTCTTCACGGGCTTTAGTCTCTTGCAGGCAGAGGATATCGCAGGGATTCTCGGCCAGCCACTCCGCCAGGCCTTTCTTCAGGGCGGCGCGGATGCCGTTTACATTATAGGAAACAATGGATGTAGGCATAATTGACGGGCTTGTGAGTGAGTGACAAAGTGCAAAAGTAAGGCATAGTTTGGAGTTTGGAGGCAGGACCTTACAGAGAAGCCTCAAAAAACGACCCAAGGCCCTTGAGGCCTCAGCGGGCAAAGATTTGCAAAGCCTTGATTTTCAACAGCTTACGCAAAATGGCGCAAAAAAAAATCGAAAAAACTTTGGCTATGGGCATAGATATCTCTTTCTTTGCACCACATTTTGGAAAACCAAAAGCGTTAACTATGTCTAACATTGCAGAAAAAGTGACTAAAATCATCGTGGACAAGCTTGGGATTGATGAATCCGAAGTTACACCCGATGCCAACTTCACCAATGACCTGGGAGCTGACTCCCTCGACATCGTAGAGTTGATCATGCAGTTCGAGCAGGAATTCGATATTTCGATTCCCGACGAGCAGGCTGAAAACATCCAGACGGTGGGAGATGCCATCAAATATCTGGAATCTCAGCTCTAAGTGATCAATTTTTTGAATTTGCCTTTAGACCTGCCACATTTGGCCTTGACAAACCAACAGGCCTGCCTGCCGACAATATCGGCATTATACGGGCTTGTCTGGTAGCCATGCCATTGGCACACGGGCAAATGAGGTAGTAGTTTGCACATCTATACGGTGTGCAAACTACTTTTTTTATTTATTCCTGTCTTTTGTAGCTTTGTGCGAATTCACCAAACTCGATATATGAAAAGGGTTGTCATCACCGGAATTGGAGCCGTAACCCCCCTTGGTAACGACATTCCGTCTTTGTTGGAAAGCCTGCAAAAAGGCGTGAGTGGAGCCAATCTCATTGAGCAATTCGATGCCGGCAACTTTAAAACGCGTTTTGCCTGCGAAGTCAAAGACTTTGACCCTGCAGAAATACTGGGGCGCAAAGAGGTCAGGCGTTTAGACCGATTTGGAATTTTTGGCATAAGCTCTGCCATTCAGGCCATAGAAGATGCCGGCATAGAGCCTGAAAAAGAAGACCCCGATCGCGTAGGTGTCATCTGGGGCTCCGGTATCGGAGGCCTGAAAACCCTGGAAGATGAGATCAAAAATTTCGAACGCGGCAATGGCACTCCACGCTTTAACCCCTTTCTCATCCCCAAGATGATCATTGACATCGTCGCAGGGCACATCTCTATTAAATATGGCTTCCGGGGCGCCAACTTTGCAACAGTATCTGCCTGTGCCTCTTCCAACCATGCCTTAGGCGTGGCTTTCGACTATATCCGTCTTGGTCGCAATGACATAGTCATTACCGGCGGCTCAGAAGCCACCATCACCGAAGTGGGCGTGGGCGGATTCAACGCCATGAAAGCTCTTTCTACACGCAACGACGACTACAAAACGGCTTCGCGCCCCTTCGACAAAGACCGCGACGGCTTCGTCATGGGTGAAGGCGCCGGCAGCCTCGTCCTGGAAGAGTTGGAACATGCCAAAAAGCGCGGAGCCAGAATCTACGCCGAAGTCGCGGGGGTGGCTGCAACAGCAGATGCCTACCACATTACAGCTCCCCATCCCGAAGGTTTGGGCGCTAAAAAAGTCATGGAAATGGCCTTAGAAATGGCAGGCATGAACCCTGGCGACATAGACTACATCAATGTACACGGCACCTCCACGCCACTGGGAGACATCTCAGAAGTCAAAGCAATCCAGCAAGTCTTCGGAGAAGATGCCTACAAGCTGAATATCAGCTCCACCAAGTCTATGACCGGCCACTTGCTCGGAGCTGCAGGTGCAGTGGAAGCCATCATCAGCCTGTTGTCAATCGTACATAAGTTTGTCCCCCCTACGATCAACCACTTCACTGATGATCCCGAATTAGACCCTAAGCTGAACTTCACCTTCAACAAAGCCCAGGAACGCGATGTACGCGCCGTACTTAGCAATACCTTTGGCTTTGGCGGGCACAATGCTTCTGTCATTCTCAAGCAATACGAAGAAGCATAAAAGTCCGTTCGCAGAAGGCGCAAAAGCAAGAATCCGGAAAAGAACGATTTTGATTCTAAAAAGCTACAAAAGGTTCTACAACTATTTCTTGTCCAAGGACAAGGCCTTAACGCGCAGGCTGGTACCCATCATCGGCTTTGTGCCTGCCAACATCAACCTCTTTAAACTGGCCTTTTCGCATCGCTCCAACGACCAGGAAGGCAAACTGCCCTCGGCACTGCGCAACAACGAACGCCTGGAATACCTCGGCGATGCCATCCTCGGAACCATCGTAGCTGAGTACCTCTTTAAAAAATACCCCCACGCCCAAGAGGGCTTTCTGACAAAGATGCGCTCTAAAATCGTCAAACGAACCACCCTCAACGAAATTGGCGAAAAAATGGGATTGGACCTGCTGCTTTCCGAGTACAACCAAACCCGCCTCAGCCGCTCCATGCTGGGCAATGCCGTAGAAGCCCTGGTCGGAGCCGTCTATCTCGAAAAAGGATATGCCGCTACCCGCCATTACGTCATCAAGCACATTTTAAAGCGCTTCCTCGACATCCACAGCTTAGAAAAGTACGACGACAACTACAAAAGCCAACTGTTGGAATGGTGCCAAAAGAACGGCAAATCCGTTGAATTCAAACTGCTGGCCAAATACAAACTCCATAAACGCGACCGCTTCAAAATAGCCGTCCTCATCAATGGTGAAAAAAAAGCCGTAGCCGACGACTTTAATAAAAAAAGCGCCGAACAACTGGCAGCAGAAAAGACCCTGAAAAAATTGGGCATCACCGCCCACAAACCCGAAAAAAATTGAGAATCGGCTTTTTTATTTGCTTTTCTCAACTATTCCCTATACCTTAGCGGCATCGGAAGCAAAACCAAACCCCAAGTAAAAGCATTTACGTTTGCTCTTATAGAGAAGAACTCTTCAAATGCACCGAAAGACTCACACACACCTAAACACCAAAACCCTCACGACAAGCATGCCTGAAACGAAGCTTTGGGCAAAATGCAGTTTTAGCCGGCAGCCAGCTAAAGCAAAGGCAATTTCACAGGTTTACGAACAAAAAATGCAGCAATCGGGACATCGCTGCATTCGGATCAAAAGGTAGGTACCGCTTTGTAAACCTTTGTAAACCAAAATGCCATCCCATGAACGCAAAAAATTCTACAACAGCCATGCTCGCAGGTCAGCAAGCCCTTTTTTTACAAGGCATAGCCTGTGTGTTAGAATCAAAATTCGGCTTCTCAATTGTCGCTGAGGTAAATTGCGAAGACAGCCTGGAATCCATGCTGGAAGAGAAAAAGCCTCAATGGCTTTTCCTCGATTTGAACCTCTTTACAGAAAACTTCTACCCCATTCTCAAGAAAATCACCCGAAAAAACCACTCCTGTAAAGTGGTCTTGTTTACAGACCACTACTCTGTCATCCTTCGCCAAAAAATTGAAAAGCTGCCCATTCAGGGGCTATTTGGCAAGAATGCCTCCCTTCAAGACTTTAACCTTGCCATGAAATGCATGGCCAAAGGTGACCGCATCCTTACCAAACCTCCCCAAAAACAGGACGGCTGCCACAAAACAAACGGAAACGAGGTAACGAAAGACAAAAAAAGTCATTTAGTGGCGCTTTCCAAACGGGAAAAGGAAATCCTCAATCTCATCTGCCAGGGGCATTCCACCATCGCCATCAGCAAGCAGCTTTTCATCAGCAAATACACCGTAGAAACGCACCGAAAAAACATTTTGCGAAAGCTGGATCTACGCTCAAGTACTGAGTTGGTCAGCTACGCTTATCGAGAAGGTCTCGTGTATTGAGGCAGTCAAAACCGTCCTCACGGGGCCCCTTCACCTTTTGACTTCATCGCCTTATGGTAAGAGAAAAAAAAGACGCATTGCGCAAAGCCACTTTGGCTTATCACGAACAGGGACGCCCCGGGAAAATCGAAGTGATACCTTCCAAACCCTGCGTAACACAACGGGAATTGTCATTGGCTTACACCCCGGGAGTGGCCATCCCGTGCCTGGAAATCCAAAAAAATCCACGCCTGGCCCGGCGCTATACCGCAAAGGCCAACCTGGTAGCAGTGATTTCTAATGGCACCGCCGTATTGGGCTTGGGCAACATCGGCCCTCTGGCCGGCAAGCCCGTCATGGAAGGCAAAGGCGTGCTCTTCAAAAATTTCGCCGACATAGATGTTTTCGACCTCGAACTGGACGTTACCGACCCCGACGAATTCATCAAAACCGTACAGCACCTCGCCCCAACCTTCGGCGGCATCAACCTCGAAGACATCAAGGCCCCCGAGTGCTTTTACATCGAAGAAGAACTCAAAAAACGCCTCGACATCCCCGTCTTTCACGACGATCAGCACGGCACGGCCATTATCTCCGGCGCAGCCCTGCTCAATGCCCTGGACCTGGTCGAAAAAAAAATCGAAGACATCCGCCTCGTCGTCAGTGGCGCCGGTGCAGCAGCTATCGCCTGTGCCAACTTCTACGTCAGCCTGGGGCTCAAACCAGAAAACATCCTCATGGCCGACAGCAAGGGCATCCTCTACAAAGGCCGCGGAGATGAAAACAAAAACCCCTACAAGGCTAAATTCTTCCGCGAAACCGAAGCACGCACCCTGGCCGATGCCATGAAAGGCGCCGATTTCTTCTGTGGGCTCTCCGTCAAAGGCGCCATCAATAAGGAGATGATCAAAACCATGGCCGAGCGCCCCATCATTTTTGCCCTGGCCAATCCCGACCCCGAGATAAGCTACGATGAAGCCATCCAAGCCCGCCCCGATGCCGTTGTAGCCACCGGCCGCAGCGACTTCCCCAATCAGGTGAACAACGTCCTCGGCTTCCCCTTCATCTTTCGCGGAGCCTTAGATACCGAAGCCCAATCCATCAACGAAGCCATGAAACTGGCTGCCGCCAAAGCCCTCGCAGACCTCGCCCGCCAGGAAGTGCCCGAAGTGGTCAAGCGGGCTTACAACGACCCCAGCCTCAGCTATGGACGGGAATACATCATCCCCAAACCCTTCGACCCCCGCGCCCTCATCTGGGTCGCTACCGGTGTCGCCGAAGCGGCCATTAAATCCGGCGTCGCCCGCAACCACATAGACATCAAAGCCTATCGCGAGTCCCTGATGGAAAAAACGGACTGGTCGCGCGAAGTGATGCGAAAAATCTACATCCTCACGCGCAAAGACCCCCGTCGCATCGTCTTCCCCGATGCCCATCACCCCAAAGTCATCTGGGCCGCCAACGAAATTGTGCGCGAGGGCATCGCTAAACCCGTGCTGCTCACCAGAGATGAAAAACTCCTGCGCGCCGACTTTGAAGAGCTGAAACACGATACCGAAGGCATCGAAATCATCCAAATGGATAAGTGGATACACAGGGATGATTACATGCGCCGATACTATGCCATGCGCCAACGCAAAGGCATCACCCAGTCCAGAGCCATCAAAGACATGAACGACCCCATGCGCTTCGGGCTCATGATGGTCAAAGTCGGAGATGTGGATGGATTGGTGGGAGGCATCAGCAGGAATTACCCCGAGGTAGTACGCGCCGCCATGCAAATCATCGGGCCCAAAGAAAGCGACGGAATCATCTCAGGTATGTACCTCGTACAAGATGGCCACAAAACCTACTTCTTTTCCGATTGCGCTGTCAACATATCCCCCAATGATAAAGAACTGGCCGCCATTGCCATTATGGCCGCCAGGCAGCTCAAAACCATGCACATCGAGCCGCGTATCGCCATGCTGTCTTTCTCTAATTTTGGCTCCGTGCGCGTGCCCGAGGTAGAGAAAATCACCCGGGCTGTGGAGTTGGTCAGAATGCAAATGCCCGAACTCGCCATAGACGGCCCCGTACAGGCCGATGCGGCTTTGGACCCGCAGTTTATCCGGAAGCACTTCCCCTTTGCCGACTTGCACAAGCAGCCCAACCTCTTCATTTTCCCCGACCTCAACGCCAGCAACATCAGCCTGAAACTGCTAAGCAAAATGTGCAAAGTGCGCTCCATAGGCCCGATCATGATGGGCCTCGCACGCCCCGTACACTTTGTCATCAGGGGGTCTTCCGTGTCCAACATCGTGAATATGGCTGCCATTGCCTGCCGCGATGCACAAAAGAGATAAAAAAAAGAGGTTTGGCTTTCGCCAAACCTCTTTGCTCTATGCGGTCTCCAACGCTTCTGCGCGGAAGACCGGCCTGCCGTTTTCCATTTCGAGGAAAACGCGGCTGTGCGGCTTGATTTTGTCTTGCAGCATCTCCCTGGCCAACTCGTTGAGTACGTACCGCTGAATAACGCGCTTTAACGGCCGCGCTCCAAACTCGGGATGATATCCCTCTTCAGCCAGCCAGTCAATGGCTGCTTCGGAGACCTCCAGCTCTATGTCCTGCTTCGCCAATTTAGCCTTGAGTTGATTCAACTGCAAGCCGACAATCGCGTGAATGTCCTCTTTCGTCAGCGGACGGAACATGATGATGTCGTCTATGCGGTTGAGAAACTCCGGCCGCAGGCTGCGCTTCAGCAATTCGAACAACTCATCTTTGGTTTGCTCAATGACTTCCTCCCGGTTTTCCTCTTTCATCTTCTCAAAACGCTCGCGGATGATGTCCGAACCGAGGTTTGAGGTCATGATGATAATGGTGTTCTTGAAGTTGGCCACGCGCCCTTTGTTATCGGTCAAACGGCCATCTTCGAGTACCTGCAAGAGGATGTTAAACACATCCGGATGCGCCTTTTCAATTTCATCCAACAGGATGACGCTGTAAGGCTTTCTGCGCACGGCCTCGGTCAGTTGACCGCCTTCTTCGTAGCCCACATATCCGGGAGGCGCTCCCACCAGTCGCGAGACGGCATGGCGCTCCTGATATTCGCTCATGTCTATGCGCGTCATCATGTTCTCATCGTTGAAGAGAAACTCTGCCAGCGCTTTGGCCAACTCCGTTTTACCTACACCGGTCGTTCCGAGGAAAAGGAAGGAACCGATGGGGCGATTTTCGTTGGCCAACCCCGTGCGGCTGCGCCGAATGGCATCTGCCACAGCCTGTACGGCCTCGTCCTGCCCCACGACGCGCTTGTGGAGCTCTTCTTCGAGCCGCAACAACTTCTCGCGTTCGCTTTGTAACATGCGAGACACGGGGATGCCCGTCCAGCGAGCTACGATTTCGGCAATGTCCTCAGCGTCCACCTCGTCTTTCACCAGCAACTCACCGCGCTCTTGCAGCTCTTGCAACTCCTTGTTGAGAGCGTCCAACTTAGCTTCCACCTCAGGCACTTTTCCATAGCGAATCTCTGCCACAGCACTAAAATTGCCCTCGCGCTCCAAGCGTTGGGCATCGAGTTTGAGCTGTTCCAGTTCTTCTTTCAATTCCTGGATTTGGGTGATGAGACCGCGCTCTTCCTCCCATTTGGCTTTCAACTCGCGGCGCTGCTCCTGCAGATTGGCCAGTTCTTCTTCGATTTTGGCCAGTTTGCTTTTGTCTTTCTCGCGCTCCATAGCGGCCCGCTCAATTTCCAATTGACGGATCTTGCGCTCGACAACTTCCAGCTCTTCAGGCATGGAGTTCATCTCCAGGCGAAGGCGGGCTGCTGCCTCGTCAATCAGGTCAATGGCCTTGTCAGGCAAATGGCGGTCCGTGATGTAGCGCGTGGAAAGCTGTACGGCAGCTACGATGGCATCATCTGTAATGGCCACCTTGTGGTAGGTTTCGTACCTTTCCTTCAAGCCACGTAAAATGGAGATGGCATCTTCTTCAGAAGGCTCATCTACCATGACTTTCTGGAAGCGACGCTCTAAAGCTTTGTCCTTTTCGAAGTACTTTTGATACTCGTCTAAGGTGGTAGCGCCTATGGCTCTCAGCTCGCCACGGGCCAAAGCCGGCTTGAGGATGTTGGCGGCATCCATGGCGCCCTGGGTTTTTCCCGCACCGATGAGGGTGTGAATCTCGTCTATAAAGAGAAAGATATTGCCCTCCGAAGCAATCACCTCTTTGACAACGGATTTGAGGCGTTCCTCAAATTCACCCTGGTATTTGGCTCCGGCAATCAAGGCGCCCATATCCAGCGCAAAGATCTCTTTATCGCGCAGGTCATCGGGCACATCGCCATTGACAATGCGATGGGCAAGGCCCTCCACGATGGCCGTTTTACCCACACCCGGCTCTCCGATCAGGATGGGGTTGTTCTTCGTCCGGCGTGCCAAAATTTGCAACACGCGCCGAATCTCCTCATCACGCCCAATCACCGGATCGAGCTTGCCCGAGCGGGCGCGTTCATTCAGGTTGATGGCGTATTTATTCAAAGCCGCATAGCTGTCTTCAGCGCTGGCAGAAGTTACGCGACTGCCTTTGCGCAAATCCAAAATGGCTGCTTTGAGGTCTTTGGCCGTAATGCCACTGTCCTTCAGAAGCTGAGCGACCTGGTCATTGCCTTCTACCATAGCGAGAAGCAAGTGGTCTATAGCCACATACTCATCGCCAAACTCCTTCAGCAAGCTGTTCGCCCGCTGAATCAGCGTACTCAATGCCCGGGAAAGATAAGCATCTCCCCCGCTCACCTTGGGGTAAGACTGAATGATGGCGTCAAGCGCCATCTTCAAAGCCTGCGTGTTCACCCCCAATTTCTTCATGACGAAAGGCGTAACGCTTTCATCTATTTGCAAGATGGCCTCCAGCAGGTGCCCTGTCTCTATGGCCTGGTTCCCGTGTTCCATAGCCAATTGCTGCGCCCGTTGGATGACCTCTTGCGCTTTTATGGTCATGTTGTTCATATTCATCGTTCTTCTGTTTTAGATTTCGCCTTTCGGCAAATAATATCACTTATTTACACAAAAGGTATCTCCAAAACACATGCCGCAAAACACAATAGGCCTTTTTGGCAGACAAATGAATAATCATCAGCCTTTTTGGCAGGTAAGGTTACCAAGATACCGAGGCATTTCCACCAAATGCATGGCAAAATCCCAAACCTTTTCAAAGGGCACCACCTCTACCTCATAAGAATAACGGGATAAGCGGCTTTGACGCAGTCTCTCCAGATAATTCACAGCTTTTTTTCGGCATATACGGGGATTAAAACCGTGCCGTGGCAGCAACAACAACATGCGCATGATGTAATAAAGACGGGGCGTCTTTTCTTTATGCAGATAGCGATAGATATACTTTTCCAGAGATTCGATCATATCAATCAGGTAATCCTGTTTTTCAAATTTGGTATAAAATAAAATCTGCAAAATCAACATGGAGACGTTGTACCCCTCTTTGTCCTGACTCAACTCGGTGATGTCATTGAGCAACTTTTGAATGCTCAGGCGGGTTTCAGGCTCTTCCCCCGACAAACCTGTATGGAAAAGATAAGCATAGGCCTCGAGCAACTTCCAGCGCTCCTGATGGCTCTTGGACAAAGCCGAAAAGACGTTCGCCTGCTGCACCTTGCGCGCCAATCGCCACGACTCCCTGTAATAGCCCCGACGCAATTGCCACTTACATTCCAACTCTTTGACTACAATCCAATTCACTCCGCTGCGCGGAGTGTGCTTTTGCAGCCAGCACAGGGTTTCCTCCATTTCGTCTTGCATGTCCAATTGCAGGTAACAGGAAGCCAGTTGCAATTTGAAAGTGCGCAGATAATGCGTCAACCCCTTTCCCTTGAAAGCCTTGAGCTTCTTGATGGCATGATGACAGGCCTCTATGGCGCCGGCAAAATCATTTTGCGAAAGCTCGTTCATTACGCGAATGAAAAAACTGTGATGCACCATTAAAGGGGTAAACTCCAACTCGGCAAATTGGGACATCCACTGCAAAGCAGCTTGCACTTCTCTGTTCTGATCTGTCAACTCCCGCTTGGTGAGAATTTGGAAAAAGATACCCTCTACCCTGCCACTTAGCGCCAACTCAGCCTCATGGATTTTTAGTTGCTTTTGAATCTCTTCTCCTGCCCTGATGTACTTCTGTTTCTCGCCTCTGACCATAGCATAGAGATACCGCAACAAGCTCAAACCCTCTATGGCAAAAAGACGCGTATCATACTCATCTGTGGAATGAGTAAGACGGGTCAACAACTTCTCCGAAGCCTTGTAGTGATTGTCCTGCATCAGCCAACGGCCAAGCAATAAATTGCGGCAGGCTTGCCGATAACGCTCCTCCTTCCCGTTTTTCTTCTGCCTGCTAAAGCGCTGTAAAAACAACAAATCAGACAACTCCTCCCGCAAAGCCAACTTGGCCTTGGAGTAAGCCGTACTTTTTTCCTTACCGCAATACGCCCTGCAAACATCTGCATCCTGCTTATGCTCAGGGTTCTGCATCTCCAAAAACAAAGCATACAAACGCTCTTTCTGTTGTAACTGCTCCAACCAATAAGGGTAATGCTGCTTCTCCGCAACATCAATGGCAAGGATGAGTTCGCGTATCGTCCTCATAAGGCGGGGAGTTTGGTTTGCCCCAAAGATGAGGGAGTGCTGTGCCACTTTTGTAAAAAGTTTTCAAGGTTTTAAGAACCCCAAAAACACCCCTTTTTGACCACAACTAACCCCATAACTCACTGATTATCAAGCATTTAAGAAATCCAAAAATGCCCATAAAGGGAAAGGGGCAGACCCGCATCCGGGCCTGCCCCTTCTTATTCCGGCAGCAAACTGCCACTCACTTTTTTAGAAATTTCTCTGTTTCGGAGTAATCCATGCCCGCCGTTTTAGCCAATTCGATGGCTTCAAGAGCCGTTTTGTGGGCTTTGCCCTTTTTGCCCAGTTTGTAGTAAAGGGCGGCCAGGGTATCCATGTTGTAGTAGTTTTTATCGAGCGCCACAGACTTTTGGGCCAGTTTCACACCTTTTTTGAGCAGCTTTTTGTCATCTACTTTCATGTAGAAATCCCAGGCCAGGCCATTGAGCTCTTCCCAGCTTTGAGGCACCTGTTCTACATACTCCAGCGAAAGGCGGGCATACTTATCGTAATCTCTTGCAGCCCGTGCCTTAAAAATGGAATAGCGCAGAAAAAGCAAGTCGGCTTCCTCCGGCAAATGCTTTTGGAAAAGTGCTCTGGCGGCCTCCTCATCTTTCATGCTCATGGCCCGGTGTACCAACAACTCTTCCAAGCGCTTATCCACCACTTCTTTGCCAAAATGACGATTGAAATCTTCGCGATGACCAACCACATAATCGAAGAGCCTGGAGTCTGCAGATTCCATATAAGTGAAAATGAACTCCATATTTTCATCTGTGCTCCAGTCTTCCTGCGTGCGCAGATAGGCTTCTACCACAGGCAGGTGGCTGTCGTCATAGACTTCATAGCGCATGGCGGCATATTGGCGCAAAAAATCCGGGTCCCGCTCGCCATCGCGAAAGCGCTTGTCCCAGGCGGCGAGGTTGTTGGCAGGATCAAGAGCCTGCCTGCCCAATTCCATAAAGGCATCTGCATCGTGATAACCGAGAGAGCGATGAATCACCTCCCCGTGCCCGTCAATAAACAGCAAGGTGGGATAAGCACGCACCTCATATTTAATGGCCAGCCCCGGGCCTTCGCCCTTTTCCATGTCTATTTGGGCATTGATGAAATTGGCGTCATAAAAAGCTTTGACTTCAGGGTCGGTAAAGACCTTTTTATCCATAGCCTTGCATGGGCCACACCAGGAAGCGTAGGCATCGAGAAAGATGAGTTTGTTTTCATCATTGGCGAGACGCAGCAACTCCTTCCACTCCATATTCTTGAAGTCAATGCGGCTTTCCTGAGCAGCCAGGCTCAGGCTTAAGGTAAAAGAGAAGAGAAAAATCAGCAGGTACTGTTTCATGAGTTGTGAATTTTACGGATGAGAGCTTCCACCATGGCCTTGGCATTGGGGCTGATTTCCTCAGCCATTTTCAATGCCTGTTGAGCCGTTTCGAGCGCTTTATCCTTCAGCCCGGCCTGCAACAACAAATTGGCATAGGTGTAATAATACATATACGATTCTCCGATTTCAGCCGAACGGGCCGAGATTTTCAAAGCGAGTTTCATCGCTTTGGCATCGTGAGGCAAATACACCGCAATGGTTTTTGCCAGGGCATCTAAGGCAGAAGCATCTTCCCAAATGATGTGTTTCGCGTATTTCTTTGAGGCTTTCAAATAACGCTTTTCGTCTCCGGTAGCCTTGTAAAAATCCATGTCGGCCTTCAGCCCAAAAGCTTTGGCTTTTTGCGGATAATATTTTTTCATTTTAGCTTTGGCCTCTTTCAACAAATCCTCACTGCGAAATGCTATGGCCTTTTCCACGGTACGGCTACAGGCTTTATAGATGCGCTCATTGACTTCATTGCCGCCAACGAGAAAGGCAATGCGATCGCGATGCTGCACAAAAAGATCAAAAATGCGGGAATCTGCTTCCGTGGTCGCTTCATAGATAAAGCGCAGGTTAAAAGGCGTGGTCAGGTCTGTTTGGCTACGGAGGTAGTCGTTGGCAATTTTCAGGCTGGGTTTTCCGGCCTGATTGAGCGCTTTGACGTATTTGTAAATCAATTCCGGATCGCGATTGCCCTTTTCGTAGGCTTCGGCATATTGCTTGCTGCGATCCACTTTCGACAGCGCCTTTTCGCCCAGAGCTATAAAGGCATCCGATTTTTGAAAGCCTTTCACCTGCTGAATGACTTCACCGGTATAATCTATGTAAAACAAAGTAGGAAAAGCCGAAACGGGATATTTCTGGCGAAATTTAAGCCCTTCGCCCTGCTCCATATCCAGTTTCATATTGATAAAATGCTGGTTGTAGAAAGCCCCTACTTCGGGGTCTGTAAATACCGTCTTGGCCATGCGTTTGCATGGCCCGCACCAAACTGCATAGGCATCCACAAAAATGATCTTCTCCTGTTGGCGGGCCAGTTCCAAAGCCTCTTCCCAGCTTCCGTGGAAAAAATCTATGCCCTGGGCAAATGCTCCTCCGCTCATCCTCCCCCCAAAAGCAGGGAGGAGAGAGAAAAGTAAAAAGAAGAGCACAGCAGTAAATGCCCTGTAATGATGGAGTAGTTTTTTCATGGATATCGGATTTCGACTTCGCACAGAGAGCCTTTCGCCTTATTTTCCTTCCTGATTTTGCTTTTCAAACTGTTTAACCATATCCTCCGGATCGCGATCTATGACCTGCAATAGATCGCGGATGCCTGAGACATACTCGTGAGCGGGATATTTTTGGATGAAAAGCTCATAATAATGCCTTGCGAGATGGCGATCGCGAATGGAATTGTCGCAGGTAAAACCCTGGCGAAAGAGCGCATGCGGTGCCACCTCTGTCTCGGGATACAACTGCCAAACCTTACCCCACAACTCCACTGCCCGACGATACTGTCGCAGGCTGTTGGCTACATTGGCAGCCTCAAAGTACAAGACAGCAGAAGCGGTATCCTTCGGATGTGCCTCGGCATACTGTACACTTTTGGCAATAAACTCCTCTCCCGTTTCCGGCGTCTCGAGAATATTCACCGTGTTGTCCAGCTTGTCTTTCAGGTACTGAATCTGTTGTTGCAGTTGCTGGTCCTCAGCAGGCTGGGACTTCTCTTCCTGTTGCTGCTTGCTGCTACAACTCGCCAGCAGGACGAAAGCCGACAAAAAGAGTAGAAATAAAAAAGTGTTTTTGACCATAAAAACTTCTTTTATTCCGGAGTGAAAAGACTGAGTTGATGGCTGCTTCTTTGGGGTACCAAATCTGAAGTCGTCTCACTTAAAACAGCTAAAATATCCTGAAAAGAGCTGAAAGACATCCCGCCCCGACTTATCAGTTGGGTATTGCCTTTTGCCGCTATTTCCAGAAAAGCAGGTTCTAAAACCAATAAAGGAATCCCCCGCTGTAAAGCAAATTTCGCAGCGGCAAAAGTGCCACTCATGCGACCTTTTGCATCTCGCTCAGGCCCCGAAGCTATAACAATCACCGCATCTGAAAGTCCACAAACTATTTTATTTCGCTGCATGGCAAAACGAGCATTCCAACTTTGTTTTGGCAAAAATTGGGATAGAAAAAGGGTGTTCCTTTTCCAGTCATATTGCCGGAAGTCGCGTTTTATAGAAAGATGCTTAATCCCCATGCTCAAAACAGCAGTCGTAGTTCCATCACCACTCAAAGCTCCTATGTGCGCAGCAGTATCTACTCCCTTTGCATAGCCCGAAACGATATTATATCCCTCAGCAGTTAAAGACTTGGCTAACTCTTTTGTAAACATTACTTCCTTTTCTGAAACACCCCTGGATCCAACTACAGAAATACTTTTCATCCCCGCCAAACGCCAATTCCCCTTGAAAAACAACACAGGAGGGGCAGCATCACCCAGCCTTGCCCTGAGCAGATTTGGATATGCCTCATCTAAAATGGTAAGCATATTTGCTCCATCCTTAACTAAAGCCTCGTATTCCTCCCAAACTGATTCAGTTGCATCAAAATCACTCTTTTGAATGCTTGCATATCGGCCGCCTTTGGCAAAAAGAGGGATTTGCTCATATAACTCTTTTTGTGACATTGTAAAAATGTCCTTAACAGAAAAACCCCTGCCTTTTACCCACAACAAAAGCCTGGACAGGCCTTTCTCACCAAAGCCTTTTAGATGTAAAAGACGATATATATAGAAGTGTTCATTCATGACTATCGTTTTGTGCGGGTTTTAGTTAATGTAATGACAAATACATTTTTGGCTTTACCCAAAGCTATCCCCCATGCCCAATTGCCATGCAGTTCTATAGGATGTTTCTCCATGCTTTGCTTTCTAACTTACCAAACGCCCAAAAATACAACATGTTTCAGGTTTCATCCTTGCTATCGGGGCAAAAAAGACCCAATTAGCCCTTACCTGACAAGTCTGTCATTTTTCCGATGGAGGAGTTTGGCGGCAGCAGCCGCCCAAAGCACTTTGCTTTGAGCATAAAAAAAGCGCTTGACCTTTCGGACAAGCGCTTTTGTATGGAGCTTTTTTATTTTCGATGGGCACCCTGCACCAGCAGGGCTACTTCATTGTTGAGCACTTCGATGAAGCCGCTTTCAATCTCGAACTCCAGTACCTTGCCCGGAGCATCGTCCTCTTTGATGGCTGCGTGCTCGATGTCGTAATAGCGATAAGTGCCCGGAGAGGTAACTAAGGTAATTACGCCCTTCTCAAGGGCAGAGACGATGGGAGCGTGGTTCTTCAAAACCTGAAATTGCCCCATGACACCCGGCACTTTTACGGAAGCAGCGCGGCCACTGAAAAGCTCTCTGTCAGGAGTAAGTACGGTAATCTGCATATCCATGCTTTAAGGTTCAAGAGCAGGCCGCCGAAGAGACCAGCCTGCTCTATGATTATTTGGCTTCAGCCAACATTTTCTTACCGGCTTCGATGACCTCATCAATGGTGCCCTTGAGGTTGAAAGCAGCCTCGGGGTATTCATCCACTTCGCCGTCCATGATCATGTTAAAGCCTCGGATGGTCTCTTCAATCGGCACTACCACACCTTTCAGGCCCGTAAACTGCTCGGCCACGTGGAAGGGCTGAGACAGGAAGCGCTGCACACGACGGGCACGGGACACCACCAATTTATCCTCATCTGAGAGTTCTTCAATACCGAGAATGGCGATGATGTCCTGCAATTCGTTGTAGCGCTGCAGGATGTTTTTCACGCGGTTGGCACAGTTGTAGTGCTCCTCACCAATGATCAGCGGATCGAGAATACGAGAAGTAGAATCCAGCGGGTCCACTGCAGGATAGATACCCAAAGATGCAATCTTACGACTGAGTACCGTGGTGGCATCGAGGTGAGCAAAAGTAGTTGCAGGCGCCGGGTCCGTCAAGTCATCGGCAGGTACATATACAGCCTGAACCGAGGTGATGGAGCCTCGCTTGGTAGAAGTGATTCGCTCCTGCATCAGACCCATCTCCGTAGCCAGCGTCGGTTGATAACCCACAGCAGAAGGCATGCGCCCAAGCAAAGCAGACACCTCCGAACCGGCCTGCGTAAAGCGGAAGATGTTGTCAATAAAGAAAAGAATATCACGACCTCCGGCAGGATCGCTCAAATCGCCATCGCGGAAGTACTCCGCTACGGTCAATCCGGACAGAGCCACGCGGGCGCGGGCGCCGGGAGGCTCGTTCATCTGGCCAAATACCAGCGTGGCCTGGGAGTTGCCCAGGGCTTTCATATCTACTTTGGAGAGGTCCCAGCCACCGGCTTCCATGCTCTCCATAAATTCCTCACCGTATTTAATCACATTGGCTTCCAACATCTCTCGCAACAGGTCGTTGCCCTCACGCGTACGCTCACCCACACCGGCAAACACCGAGATACCCTCGTACTGCTTGGCAATGTTGTTGATGAGCTCCATGATAAGTACCGTCTTGCCCACACCGGCACCGCCAAAGAGTCCGATTTTACCACCCTTCATATAAGGCTCAATCAGGTCAATGACCTTGATTCCGGTGTAAAGGATTTCCTTCTCCGTAGAGAGGTCTTCATAGGTAGGCGGCTTGCGGTGAATGGGATAAGCATTCTCGTCTTTGGGCACTTCGCCAATGCCGTCAATGGCCTTGCCCACTACATTGAAAAGACGGCCCTTGATCTCATCTCCTACCGGCATGGTGATGGGCGAACCCGTATCCGTTACTTCCATGCCACGCACCAAACCGTCAGTGGAGTCCATTGCAATGGTACGCACGGAGTCTTCACCGAGGTGCTGCTGCACCTCCAACACAAGCACATCTCCATTGGCGCGCTTGATTTCCAGGGCGTTATGAATGTCAGGCAGAACAGAACCCTCTGCTTCAAAGGACACGTCCACTACGGGACCAATAACCTGTTTTATGCGACCGATGTTTGCCATAATATCTTTGAGTCTGTTATGGTTGGTTCGAAAATCGGCGCAAAGGTAAGGCGATTTGTAGAAATGGGAGGGCATTTACAGAAAAGTTTTTTGAGGACATCAATCCCGCCCGCCGACAAGCGCTTATCACAAATTGAGCAGGACATACTCAATCACACACCTACGAGGAATACTGCGGGACGCTTCTCCGTAAAATTCAGTGGACTTTTCTGCCATTGGGCGATGCTGCGGGTATAAATCTCTTCGGAGGGGAGGCTGAGGTCTAAGGCCACGCAAAGCATGGTTTGGGGCGACAGGCTGCGCAAGATGTCTTCGAACAGGGCTGCATTGCGATAGGGCGTTTCGATGAACAGCTGCGTCTGACCACTGGCCTGTGCTTCTCGCTCCAGGGCACGCAGCTTCTTGCGCCGCGCATCGCTCTTCACGGGCAAATAGCCGTGAAAGGCAAAATTTTGGCCATTCAGGCCCGAGGCCATCAGGGCCAGCAAAAGAGAGGATGGCCCGCTCAAAGGCTTGACGCGAATGCCTCGCGCATGGGCCTCGCGCACCACCACAGCCCCCGGGTCAGCTACGCCCGGGCAGCCGGCTTCGGAGAGCAGCCCCATGTCTTCCCCTTGCAATAAGGGCTCTAAGATGCCTTTCGGCAAATTAGACGGACGGTGTTTGTCCAGCTCGTAAAACCTCATTTCGCTTATATTTGCCGCAGGCAAAGCGCTTTTGATAAAGCGACGGGCCGTGCGCACGCGCTCAACGATGAAAAAACGCAAATCGGGCAAAACAGCCAGGGCTTCACCTGATAGGGCTGCAAGGCCACCCTCGCCGAGGGGCGCAGGTACGAGATACAGAATTCCTGTTTGACGGGACATGGCACAAAGATAGAAACTCAAAGCATGCAAAAACTACGCAAAATCATCGAAAACGCCTGGGAGCACAGAGAGCTGCTCGAAGTCATCGAAGTGCGCGATGCCGTGCGCGAAGTCATCGCCCTGCTCGATGCAGGAAAACTGCGCGTAGCCGAGCCCCTGCCAGACGGTGAAAACGGCGCTCTTTCCTGGCAAGTCCATGAGTGGGTCAAAAAAGCCGTGGTGCTCTATTTCCCCATCCAACACATGCGCGTCATGGAGGTGCCTCCCTTTGAATACTACGACAAAATCCCCCTGAAGAAAAACTTCCAAAAGCAGGGCGTGCGCGTAGTGCCCCCCGCCACAGCTCGCTTTGGCGCCCACTTGGAGCGGGGCGTCATCCTCATGCCCGGCTACGTCAACATCGGCGCCTATGTGGGCGCCCACACCATGGTGGACACCTGGGCCACCGTGGGCTCCTGCGCACAAATCGGTCGCAACGTACACCTCAGCGGAGGCGTGGGCATCGGAGGCGTGCTCGAACCCCTGCAGGCCATGCCCGTCATCATCGAAGACGATTGCTTTATAGGCTCGCGCAGCATCGTCGTAGAAGGCGTACACATCGAACGCGAAGCCGTGCTCGGAGCCAATGTCGTGCTCACCCAATCCACCCGCATCATTGACGTTACCGGCCCCGAACCCGTAACCATGCGTGGCAGAGTGCCTGCCCGTTCCGTAGTCATCCCCGGAGGATATACCAAAAAATTTCCCGCCGGAGAATTCCAGGTGCCCTGTGCCCTCATCATCGGCCAACGCAAGGAAAGCACCGATAAAAAAACCTCCCTCAACCAGGCTCTGCGAGCGTACCATGTAAGCGTGTAAGCCGGCTTCCCAAAAGGGAATGATTCGGTATCATCTGATTCCGTACCTTTGTGGCTTGATATGTCCAAACCGGATGAATGATGGACGCACGCACTCCCCGCCCCCTTAGTATAAAAAACAGTTTGGTAGTTTTCGCAGAGCATGGATATTAAAACCCAAATACAGCAAGACAAACTGCCTCAGCACGTAGCCGTCATCATGGACGGCAACGGCCGCTGGGCAGCCGAACGCAACCGCCCCAGAGTCTTCGGACACCGACAGGGCGTGCGGGCCGTGCGGGCTGTTACAGAAGCCGCTGCCGAACTGGGCATCCCCTATCTCACCCTCTATGCCTTCTCCACCGAAAACTGGAAACGCCCGCGCACCGAGGTCAATGCCCTGATGAGCCTGCTGGTCGAAACCATCCGCAAAGAGGTCAAAGAACTCAACAAAAACGACATCAAACTCAACGCCATAGGAGACCTCCAAAAACTGCCCCAAAAAAGCCATGAAGCACTGATAGAAGGCATTCGCAGCACCGCCAACAACAAACGAATGACCCTCACCCTCGCCCTCAACTACAGCGGCCGCTGGGACATCCTCCAAGCCGCGAAAAGCATTTGCCGAAAGGCAGCTCTCAACAAAAATGCAGAAACTCCACATGACCCCTATGAAAAACTTTCCGAAGAAGACTTCCGGCAGGCCCTCTGCACCCGCGACCTGCCCGAGCCGGAACTGCTCATTCGCACCAGTGGCGAAATGCGCATCAGCAACTTCCTGCTCTGGGAAATGGCCTATACGGAACTCTACTTCTCCAAAGTCTTTTGGCCGGATTTCTCGAAAGAGGATTTCTACAAAGCCATCCTCGACTTTCAACAAAGAGAACGACGCTTCGGCGGCCTCTCACCAACAAACCCATGAACGACGACAAAGCCGCTTTGATATGCAGCTTCACGAATATACAACCACAACGCCCTTTAAACACTCTTATAAAAGGCGTTGACTCAAAAAACAACGGCGCCATTTTTGAATGCCGTTTTTGTGAAAACTCAAATACGATATGATTCGCAAACAAACCTTCCTCATAATTGCAGGCCTGCTGCTGAACTTTGGCGCTTTCGCGCAAATTACGGACAGCCTGCCACCGGTATTCGACTACAGCACCCCCGTTCAGGAGTACGAAATCGGAGGCATCTCCGTAGTCGGCGCCAAATACAGCGACGCCAATGCCCTGCGCACCGTAGCCGGCCTGCGCGTGGGTGAAAAAATACGCATCCCCGGGCCGGAAACGGCTGCTGCCATCAAAAACCTCTGGAAGCTCAAGCTCTTCACCGATGTGCAAATCGTCAAAGAACGCACCGCCGGCGACCTCGTCTTCCTTCAAATCCGCGTGCAGGAACGCCCGCGCCTGACTACCCACTCCTTCAAAGGCGCCAAAAAAACAGACCACGACGACCTCAATCTCGAAGTCAACAGATTCCTCGTCAAAGGAGGTATCGTTACCGAAAACGTGAAGCGAAGCGCCGCCCGCGCCATCGAAAAATACTACATCGGCAAAGGATATCTCGATGCCAAAGTAAAAGTCGAAGAAATACCCGATACCAAACACATCAATGCCGTCAAACTGGCCTTCAACATCCATCGCGGCAAACGCGTGCGCATCAAAGACATCGTCTTCGAAGGCAATGAAACCGTGCCCGCCCGCAAATTGCGCCGCAAACTGGAAAATACCAAACGCAAACGCCGCATCTTCGCAGGCTCTAAACTCATCTACGACGATTACGAAGAGGACAAGCAAAATCTCATCCACTACTACAACACCATCGGATATCGCGATGCCCGCATCCTCGGCGATGAAATTACCCGCGACGAAAAAGGCAACCTCATCATCAAAATAAAAATCGAAGAGGGCAACCCCTATTACTTCCGCAACATCGCCTTCAAAGGCAACTCCATCTACGAGGACGAACTGCTGCACAGCATCCTCGGCATCGAAAAAGGCGACATCTACAACCAGGAATTGCTCGACACACGACTCAACTACAGCCAGGACGGCCGCGATATCAGCACCCTCTACATGGACAACGGCTACCTCTTCTTCCGCATAGACCCCGTCGAAAAAGCCGTCGTGGGCGACTCCATAGACATGGAACTCCGCATCTACGAAGGCCCGCTCGCCACCATTGACAAGGTACTCATCCACGGCAATGACCGCACCCATGAGCACGTCATACGCCGCGAGTTGCGCACCATTCCGGGCAACAAATTCAGCCGCACAGACATCATCCGCTCCCAGCGCGAAATCGTCAACCTCGGCTACTTCAATCCCGAAACCCTCGGCATCAACACCCCCGTCAACCCCGAACGCGGTACCGTGGACATCGAATACACCGTAGAAGAAAAACCCTCCGACCAACTCGAACTCTCCGCCGGCTGGGGCGGCTTTAACAGAGGCGTCATAGGTACACTCGGCATCTCCTTCAACAACTTCTCCGTGCGCAACATCCTCAACAAAGATGCCTGGGCGCCCCTGCCACAGGGCGATGGCCAACGCCTCTCCGTGCGCGCACAAACCAACGGACGCTTTTATCAATCCTACAACTTCAGCTTCACCGAACCCTGGCTGGGCGGCAAAAAGCCCAACTCCTTCTCCGTGGCCACCTTTCACACCATCCTCACCAACGGCCTCGACAAAGAAGACACCAACTTCGGCAAATTCTCCATTACCGGAGGAAGCGTAAGCCTCGGAACGCGCCTCAAAATACCCGACGACAACTTCATCTCCTCCACCGCCATCAACTACCAGGGCATCTCCCTGAAAAACTGGTCCACAGGCCTGTTCCGCACCGATGACGGCCAGGTGGTCTCAGAAGGCTTTTACAACAACTTCAGCATCACCCAAACCATCTCGCGCTCTTCCATAGACAACCCCCTCTTCCCGCAAAGCGGCTCGGTATTCACCCTCTCCGTGCAACTCACGCCGCCTTACTCGCTCTTCAAAAAAGAAGACCCGGCCGACCTCACCCTCCAGGAGCGTTACCGCTGGTTGGAATACCACAAATGGCGCTTTAGCGCCGAGTGGTACACCGCCGTAGCCGGCAAACTCACCCTCAAACTGGGTGCCAAATTCGGCATGCTCGGCGCCTACAACAAACGAACGGGCATCTCCCCCTTCGAGCGCTTCCAACTCGGCGGCGACGGACTGAACAACCTGCAATTCGGCCAGTTCAACGGCACAGACATCGTCTCTATGCGGGGCTACGAAATTGATGATGTGGAAGCCAACTTCAGGAACGGACAAAACGTAGCTACCCCCATCTACGACAAGCTCACTGTGGAGCTGCGCTATCCGCTTTCGCTAAATCCCAACTCGACCATTTACGTGCTGGCCTTTGCAGAAGGCGCCAACGCCTGGCAGAGTTACAGCGAGTTTAACCCCTTCGAGCTGAAACGCTCGGTGGGCATGGGCCTGCGCGTATTCCTGCCCATGTTTGGCCTGCTCGGCTTCGACTATGCCATCGGCTTCGACAAATACGTACCCCCGGGCACGCAGGGCAGCTTCTTCAACAAGTACGGAAACTTCAACATCATTCTGGGCTTTGAGCCCGAATAAAGCGCTGCGCCACCTTCGCCCACTGATAGTGCTCGTAAAAAGCGCCCGGCACAGGCAAGCCGGCCTCCGGCAACAACTCGAACAATTTTTCGCAAAAAAGCTCATGGGCGTGGTCCGGTACCACGCCCAGTTTTTTTCCGCAAAGCTCGCGATGCACGCCCAGCGCTCCCCTGTGGTAAGAAACCACCGACTTACCCAGCGCCAAAGCCTCTATCAACTTCGTCTTCACTCCCCCGCCGGAAACGATGGGATTCAGCACCAGATCAGAGGCCAAAACGTATTCCTCTATGTCTTCCACATAGCCCAAATAGGCGATATGCGCCTCTGAAAAAGCCTCCATTTGCCGAAAGGCATCGGGCAAGCCACCTCCGCAAATCAGTATCCGGTAAGGAAATTCCGCCCGCTCCTTCAAAAAGGGGTTGATGCGCAGCAGGATATGCTCCACGGCCTCCAGATTGGGCCGGTAAGTCTGCGGGCCAAAAAAGAGCAACAGCTTCTCCTCTTCCGAAAATCCGTGTCGCTCCAAAACCGCTTTGCGCGCAGCAGCAGCCCGCTCCGGCGGAGGCGATTGCTCGGGATAACAGCCGTAAGGCAATTCCATACAACGCCCGGGCTCCAACTGAAAAGCCTCTATGGCCGGCGCAATTTCATCCGGTGAAATGAAAAACAGCTTATCGGCCCGCCTGTAAACGCGGCCTTCCACCCGTTTCACAATGGGCCAATACCACTTGCCCATGCTGCGAAAGCGTTCGTACTCCAGATTTTGCACCCACACCTGCATCGGTATCTTCAGCTTTCGCAAAACGGGCCCCAACAGCAAACCGATAAAGGGCTGATGCAACAGGCATACGTCAATTTCCCGCTTTCGCAAAAATTGACCCACGCGGCGGGCTACAGCCGGCGAGAAGTATTTTCGCTTGCCTTCCGGCAAATGCCGATACAACGCAAAGGGCTGCCCCCCCTCCAAAGGATTGGCATCGGTGGAAAGGACGAAAAAATCACTCGCCTTTGCGGCAAATGCAGCCAGCCCGTAAGCCGCCTGATGCCCCCCATTGCGCGGAGGCACAAAGCGATAGGGGACGATGAAGGCGATTTTAAGGGAGTTTTTCATTGAAAAAAGTGAGTTCTGTTCTTTTGCCTTGATGCAAAAGAACCAAAAAATCAAGGCTTAATTCATTTCTTAACGCAGATGAAAGCACAAAAATCCTAAAACGAATAAACTCGCCATCACGCTCAGAGTTTGCCCTATTCACATCTGTTTCTTCACCTCATTTATTTCGCTTCTGACATCTTTTGGCTCAAACATATTCGTTCCTTAACGGATTTTTGCACTTCCATCTGCTAAAATGAATTAGGCCGGAATCTACAAGCAGTGTGCTTAGCGATGGCCTTTGTCCCGAGGGCTGCCGGAGTCCGGACGGGGGAGAAGTTCGACATATTTCAGTCTCAAGTTTTTAATTCCTTTGTGCCTTTGCATCCCTTCAACTACGTTCAGGGTAGCACTTTGCGAGACATAAGTGAAAACTTTTTGCCAAAATACAACTTTTTGACTCTAAAGGTCTTCTACCAACACTATTTGCACCTCTGATACCCTACTCAATTTCTTATCATTAGTCAAAAACTGATCGCAATTTTTTTCTATCGCCACCGACATTTGAAGCGCATCCATTCCCTTCAAAAAATCATATTTCGCTCTTAATTTGTATGCAGTTCGGGCAACTTGTTGATCAATTTCCTCAACAGAAATACCTAACAATTGTAAAAAATTCTCAAATTGCAAAATTAGTTCTTGCTGCCCCTTACGCTCTGGCATTACTCCAAATTCCATAACCGTAATAACACTCGTTACCAACTCATGCTCACTATTAACGGCATCAAGGATAAAATTTCTAACCTTTTCAACAAATTCCGGATTGTTTTCAACCAAATATATAAAAGGCGATGTATCAATAAAAGTTTTCATCAACAAACTGCTTTCATATAAAAACCATTAGCACAGGACTTAGCATTTAAACCCTATCGCCTTCTCTCAATTCATCCACATACTTTTGGCCATCTGTATCCCAAACGCCTTTTCCACTTCCTATCAAATTCTCCAAAGCGGCTTCTGCCCGCTTCTTGCGATCAACTCTTCGAAGAATTTGCTGAAGAATCACTTCCAGGTCCTTCAGGCTCAAATTGTTAATTTCTTTGATCAGCTCCTGAATTTTAGTCATTTTATTTAACTTTTAGTCATGCAAAAGTACGTTTTTTCTACACTTCAGTCAAATTTTTTCGCACAGCATAGCATTCCCCCTACCTCTTCTTCTTCCGGTGCGATTTCTTTTTCTGTGGCACGGCCTTTTTCTTCACGGGTTCTTCCTCTTCGCTTTGCCAGGTTTCCCAGGCGGCCAGGCCGATCATGCCGAGGAGCCCGAGGAGGATGATGGCAGAGAAAATGCGGGAAACCATGACGCCCTTATAGTAAGCATCCGGCTCAAAGACCATTTCTATGGTGTGATCGCCGGCAGGGACGCGCAGGCCGCGCAGCAGGTAATTGACGCGTATGAGCTCGGCCGGTTGGCCGTCTATGAAGGCTTTCCAGCCCTTATTGGGGCCATACCATATTTCGGAGAAGACTACCAACTGTTCGTAGTTGGAGACGAATTCGTACTTCAATTTGTCGGGGGCATACTCCAGGAGGAGGATATGGCCATCTGTGATGTCCTTGGGTTGAAAGCCCTTTAAGGCCTCTTTAAACTCCTCGTGTACCACGGCCTGGTGAGAGAGGTCCACTTTCTCGAGCAGGGCAATCTCGTCATCGGCAGTAGGAGCAAAGGCGATGCTGTCCACAAACCAGGCATTGCCGAAAGCGTCGGGATTGCGCTGGGCCTGGGGTTTGCCGTTGGCGTCCTTTACGATGATGTAGCGCCCGTTGAGCATGTTGATCACGGGTGGATAATTCTTGCTCAAATAGCGGTCAATGATGTCCTGATAGCGCTGCAGCTTAGCCGCGTGATAGCCGCCGAGAGAGCGGTGGTAGTAAGAAGTGCGGGTAGAATTAAAGGTATTTTCCGAAAGGTCATAGACGCGATAGTGCAGCGTTTTATCCGTCAGGATGATCTCATCGGCTTCGCGCTTGGGGAAAGCTTCCTGCTGATTGCGCTTCGGCTGGAAGTCGTCCGGACTCAGGTAGCGGCGATCTACGCCCCAAAAGTCTATGAGTATCAGCAAACCCAGGCCGAGTATGGTGAACAACGGCTTGAGCATGCCCTTGAGGTAAGTGTATAAGAGACCGGCAGACAGCAATACCATGATCAAGGCGCGGAAGGAATCTCCTCGCATCAGACTCTTGCGATCGGCAATCAAAGCATTGATGTTCAGGCCCATTTGCGCGTATTGGTTATCCTGAGCGCCTTCAAAACCAAACACAGAGGGGCCAAACAGGGCAAAGAAAAGCGCCATACCTCCGGCAATGCCGGCAGACACGTACAAGGCCTTGAGAGCCCGCTGCCTGTCCACCTTCCCGCTCAGCACCTGATGCAGGCCCAAAGCCCCCAGCAGGGGCATCAGGAAAGTGGCTATGCTGAGGATGGAGTTGGGCGTCCGGAATTTGTTGTAGAGCGGAACGTACTCGAAGAAAAAGCGGTTGAAAGCCTCGAAGTTTTTGCCCATAGAGAGCAAAAAGAGCAAAAGCGTACTCAGGCCTATCCACCATTTCACCGGCCCGTCCACCACCTGCAGGCCAAAGAGAAAGAGTAAAAAGACCACGATGCCTATATAAACGGGCCCGCTGGTGAAGGGCAGTTTACCCCAGTACAGCGGCGCGCCCCATTGGGGCGGCAGGTTGACCCCGCGCAGCGACTTCATGGTGGCCGATTCCGGCCCGAGGCGCTCACTGGAGCTGCCGCCGGCCACGCCCGGAATGAAAGAAGAAAACACGTCAATCAGGCCATTGCTCCACTGCATGGCATAATCCCAGGACAAACCCTCCGTAGCGCTGGAAGAAGAAGGGTCGGCAGGCTTGGTCAAAATGGGCTTGCCGCGCATGGTGTCTTTGGAGTATTCGTAAGTTACCCAGAGGTTAGAGGCCCCGGCGCCGAGCGCGAGTATGCCGCCTATGAGCAAGGCCCCTGCCGCCTTGAAAAATTCCATCAGGCGCCCCCTCTTGTAGTCGTAAACCAACTGAGCGATGCCGAGAAACGGCAGCGTCAAAAAGAAGTAGTAGAGCATCTGCAGGTGGTTCGCCACAATGGCCAGGCCCATGCCCAAAGCAAAAAGCAGACCTCCCCTCAGATAACGCCCCCGAAAAGCCGTCAGCAAACCCGCAGCCATAAAGGGCAGGTAGGTGATGACTTTCAATTTCGTCATGTGGCCCGCCTCATACAAAATTATGTTGTTCGTCATAAATCCAAAAGCCACCGAACTGATCACGGCCAGCCAAAACTCCACCCCAAGACACATCATCAAGATGTAAAAGCCTATCATAGCCATGAGAAAACGCGCCAGAGGATTGTCCACAAATTTGCGGAAGAAGATGTCTATGCTCTTCAGAAAATTGCCCTTGCTAATGGTATTGATCTGATAGGTGGGCATGCCCCCAAACATGGAGTTCGTCCACAGCGACTCATGCCCCGTCTTTTCCTTCCAGGCACGCACTTCCTCCGACATGCCGCGGTACTGCAAAACATCCCCCTGCTGCAAAGTCTTCCCCTGAAACTGCGGATAGAAAAACAATGCGCCAAGGATGAAAAATACCGCAAAGGCACCGAGATGCGGAAGCATTTTTTGAAAGATCTTTTTCATGGATGGTAGTTTTGCTTTGAGCGAAGCAAAGATAATAGAAATTGCAAGACTCCATATCCGCAAAACGCCATGGCTGTACCGGCCCTGCAGGCATTGAAAACCTCAAGCAGCCGGCCGCACCAAACTTTTTTCCTAAAAAAGGCAGACATGGCTTTGAGAAAACAAAAAGATGTGTATCTTTGCCCCGCTTTTGGAATCAAGCCCAAAAGCAGAACGCAGCCGGGCAACTCCTCACTGCACGGATGCGGGCCGGTGCGGTAGCTCAGTTGGTAGAGCACTGGACTGAAAATCCAGGCGTCGGCGGTTCAAATCCGTCCCGCACCACAGCCTGTGAGAGGCATTGCCTAAGGCAATGCCTCTTTTTTTGTATCTTTGCTCTCATGCAAAACTTACCGATAGGCATACAAGACTTTAGCAAGATTCGAAAAGAAGGCTACCTTTATGTAGATAAAACCCGGCTTATTTACCAGTTGACTTCGCAAGGCGGTTACTACTTCCTCTCCCGCCCCCGCCGCTTTGGCAAATCCCTGCTGGTGAGCACCATGAAAGAACTCTTCAGCGGGAGCAGAGAATTGTTCAAAGGCCTCTGGATAGAAGACCACTGGGACTGGGAAAAAACCAATCCCGTCATACACATCCCCTTTGCCAGCTTAGATTATCACATGAACGGGCTCTATGTCGAACTTCAAAAGTACATTCAGGAAGTAGCCCGCTCCCACGGCATATCCTTGCAGGACGACAGTCTCAAAAATCAATTTGAAGAGCTTCTGAGAAAACTGGCTCAGGCCAAAGGTCAGGTAGCCCTGCTCATAGACGAATACGACAAACCCATCATAGATTACCTTGGAAAAGAAATTGCCCGGGCACAGGAAAACCAACAAATTCTCAAAAACTTCTACTCCGTCATCAAAGACAGCGACCCTTGGCTGCGCATGGTCTTCATTACAGGTGTATCCAAGTTCAGCCGCGTCAGCATCTTTTCCGACCTCAACAACCTGAACGACATCACCATGTCGCCCCGCCATTCCACCCTGCTCGGCTACACCGAGGAAGAGTTAGAACACTTCTTTGCCGGACACCTTCGCGACTTTTCAGAAGAAACCGGAATGAGTACAGAGGAGGCGCTCACCCAAATCAAAAACTGGTACAACGGTTATAGCTGGGATGGGCGGAAATTCGTTTACAATCCCTTCAGCATTCTGCTTCTGTTTTACAACGGGACTTTCTCCAATTATTGGTTTAAAACGGCTACGCCTACCTTTCTGATAGATCTCATCAAGGAAAAACAGTACTACAACTTCGATGGCATGGAGGTGGGCGAGTCTTTCTTCGAAGCTTTTCAAATCAGCAAGGACATCCCCACAGGCGCCCTGCTCTTCCAGACGGGTTATCTGACGGTAAAAAAATACGACTCGAAAACCCG
>JALVES010000199.1 GCA_027030635.1 Saprospiraceae bacterium
GCGCGAATGTCGTCCAAAAGCCGCTGCACAAAGCGGCTCATTTGGCGCTTGTCTTTTAGCTTAGATACGCGTTGCTCTCCCATGTTTTTCGTTTTGGAGTTATCTTTCTGCCCTTCTTGCTTTCTCTTCCCAAGACAAATTGACAATTCCACTCGTAATGGTCAACTCATCTATATCCTCATCGTATTCAATTTCGCTATCATCATAATAGATGTTCTCCTCGGGAATGACGATTCCCTCTCTTGCCAACACCATAGCATCTCGCACATTCACCTGTTTCATGCTGTTTTTATCCAGCACAACTCCTTTTAAGGATTTGCCGCTATTCACTCGTTCAACGGCTTGTTTAATCGTCAGGACTTTCATTTTCCATATTTTGAATTCGTTGGCAAAATACAACTTTTTTATCACAATGGTTCATTAAGTTTTTAGCCTGCTGTCTCCATTGGAAAACAGGCTATCAAGTTGAACCGGTTTAAGCTGGTTCAACTTGATAGCTTGGTTTCTGATGGAGACAGGTAGCCAAAAACTTAATGAACCATTGTTATCATTCAATGGCCCATTAAGTTTTGCAGACAAAAGAACAAACCCTACCTCACATTCAAAAGATGCTTCAGCATCACTACTTCTTTAGGCGTGAGATGCCTGAAGCGCCCCCGTGGCAGGTCTTTTTTGGTGAGGTTGGCGTAGTAGGTTCGGTCTAAGCGTTTGACTTCGTAGCCCAGGGTTTCGAAGATGCGGCGGATGATGCGGTTTTTGCCGCTGTGCAAGACTATGCCCAGCTCATTTTTGCCTTTGTCTTTGACGTATCCGATTTCATCTACCTCTGCCACTCCATCTTCCAGTTTCAGGCCTTCTGCGATTTTGATGAGGTCGTTTTTGCTCAGGGGCTTGTCGAGGACTACGTGATAGGCTTTCTTAACCTTGTGCCTGGGATGGGAGAGTTTTTGCGCAAGCTCGCCATCGTTGGTCAGCAGGAGCAGGCCCGAAGTGTCGCGGTCTAAGCGTCCTACCGGATAGATGCGCTCTTTGACCTTACCCTGCAGGATGTCCATGACCGTTTTGCGGCCTTTTTCGTCTTTCAGCGTGGTGATGAGTCCGCGCGGCTTGTTGAGCAGGATATAGACTTTGCGCTCTTCGGGCTTGAGGAGTTTGTCTTTGTACTCCACCCGATCGCGCTTTTTGACTTCGTAAAAGGGTTCCCGGACGACCTCTCCATTGACTTTGACCCGGCCCTGCCTGACCAGCTCGGCGGCTTTGCGGCGGGAGCAGACACCGGCATGGGCGATGTACTTGTTGAGGCGCATGGGCCAGGAGGCTTTGCTCTTCCCGCCTGTTACGGTTTTCTTCTTCTTACCATCCAAAGGTTTTGGTGCAGGTTTGATTCCGTAGTGATTGGCCTTGTTTTTTTTATGCTTACCGGCTTTAGAACGGGACATCTTCATCTGTATTCATTTTGGAAGGCTTAAGGGTTACCTCATCCATGGAAGGGAAGAAATCTCCGGCCAGGCCGTCGAGGTCCATATCGTCCAACTCTTCAAAGCGGGTAAATTCCGAGACCCACTTCAGGCGTATGGTGTCTGTACTGCCGTGTCTGTTTTTTGCGATGATTACTTCTGCCACGCCTTTGGTGGGGCGTTGTTCTTCGTCTTCTTCGATTTTATAGTATTCGGCGCGATAGAGGAAGGTTACGATATCTGCATCCTGCTCAATACTTCCGGACTCACGCAGGTCGGACAACTGTGGCCGGCGGGCGCCGCCGCGAATTTCCACGGCACGGCTCAACTGGGAGAGTGCTATGACCGGCACATTCAGCTCTTTGGCCATGCCTTTGAGTGAGCGGGAAATGGCGCTGACTTCCTGTTCGCGATTGCCGCGCTGATTGCTGTCGGGCGTACTGCCCATGAGCTGCAGGTAGTCAATGATGATCAGTTCAATGCCGTACTGGGATTTGAGACGACGGCATTTGGCGCGAAGCTCAAAGATGTTGAGGCCCGGAGTGTCGTCAATATAGATGGGCACATCTCCCATTTGCCCCACTGTGCGCTCCAATTGGTCCCACTCTTCATCACTCAACTTGCCGGATCGGAGCTTCTCGGAAGAGATGCGCGCTTCCATGGAAATGAGGCGCTGCACCAACTGCTCCGCCGACATCTCCAGGGAGAACAGAGCCACCGGCTTTCCATAATCCATGGCGGCATTGCGGGCCATCGTCAGGGCAAAAGCCGTCTTACCCATGGCGGGCCGTGCTGCGAGAATTACCAGATCGGAGCGCTGCCAGCCCGAAGTACGCCTGTCTATATCGGCAAAACCCGTGGGCACGCCCGTGAGGCCGTCTTCTTTGTCCTTCAGCGACTCAATATCGCGAATGGTCTGCGCCAGTACGGATTTCATATCGCGCACCGTGCGGCGCAGGTTTTGCTCTGTGATGGAGAAGAGCCCTTTCTCCGCCTCGTCCATCAGCTCAAAGATGTCGGTGGTGTCTTCATAGGCATCGTGTATGATCTTCGTAGATACCCTGATGAGCTCGCGCTGGATGAATTTTTGCGAAAGCAAACGAGCGTGGTATTCTAAGTTTGCCGAAGATGCGACTTTCATCGTCAGGCGACTCAAATAAGCCGGACCGCCCACGGCCTCCAGTTCGCCGGATTTCTTCAGGGCCTCCGTAACGGTCAACAGATCAATAGGCCGCGTTTCGTTAAACAGGCCCCGCATCGCCCGAAAAATCGCCTGATGCGCATCCAGATAAAAGGTCTCGGGATGCAAAATGTCCACCACTACCGCCATGGCATCTTTTTCCAGCATAATAGCGCCCAACACCGCTTCCTCCAACGGAATGGAGTGCGGAGGCACCTTGCCAAAGACAAAATCCGACAACAGTTCGCTGCCCACAGGCGCGGCTTTGCCACGCCGCTTCTTTCCGGTAGTTTTCTTTTCTTCAGGCATAATCAGGTGAATTCTCCTATGAAACCCAAAGTTACAACTTTTTCGGGGATGCGTTAGAACTTACAAAGCAAAAACCGTACTTTTGGCCAAGCAAAATCCACACTATTATGAAAGCCGCTTCATACCTGCTTTTTGCATTGGTCATGCTTCAACTGGCTGCCTGTATGCCGCCACAGCCCAAAGCTTTTGAGGGCGATGCCCTGAAATTTTCCGATCCGGACGTCCTGCGCATTCTTGATTTTCAGGACAAGCGGCAGGCCGACAGCCTCTATTCTTATCTGGAAAGCCCCGACCCCAACCTGCGCTTTGCGGCAGCCCGGGCTTTTGGCTCCCTGCGCAAAGCGACGGCCATAGACCACCTCATCCCCCTCCTTAGCGATGAAGTCCTCGAGGTGCGCACAGCAGCGGCCTACGCTTTGGGGCAAATTGGCAACCCCTCAGCCCTGCCCGCTCTCACGAAGGCCTTCGTCAGGCAGGACACGGCACGGCATTATGCCCTTTTTCACAGCGCCTTGTTGGAGGCCGTTGGCAAGTGTGGAGACAAAAAACATCTGCGTTACCTCGCTACCATAGCCACTTACAAACCCACCGACACCCTGCTGATAGAAGGCCAGACACGCGGCATCTATCGCTATGCCCTGCGCGGCATCACCCTGCCCGAAGGCACCCGACTCATGGTCCACTACGTGTGCTCCGATGAGATGCCCGCTTCCGTGCGCCTGATGGCAGCCAATTACCTGCATCGCGCAAAAAAAATCAAACTGCGCGCTTATACCGACACCCTTATTCCCATACTCGACGACGCCAACCCCTACATCCGCCAGTGCATAGCCACAGCCCTGGGCAAAACAAAAAAAGACACGGCCCTGTTGGCATTACAACAACGCTTCGACAAGGAGCCCGACTACCGCGTTCGCTGCAACATGCTAAGGGCACTGCGCTATTTTGAATACGAAAAAACAGCCCCCTTTGCTTTTGCCGCCCTGCGGGACGAGAATCCCCTGGTATCCCAATGCGCTGCAGAATACCTGCTGGCGCACGGTAACAAGGAAGATGCCAAGCGCTATTGGCGCTTCGCCCGCGACAGCCTCCCTGCCATCGAAGCCAAGTGGGCCCTCTATGCCGCAGCCGAACGCCACCTTCCCTACTACTTTGGCACTTCCCACAATCGCATTAAATACGAGCTCAAAACGGCCTACAACGTATCTGAAAACCCCTACATGCGGGTGGCCATCGTCCGTGCTCTCGGCAGTTTTTACAAGAACTACCGCGAGGTTTATCATTTGGCGAAAGCCGATCCTCATCCCGCTGTTCGCACTGCAGGCATTAGGGCTTTGGGCGATTGCATGCGGGTGGAAAAATTTAACAGGGCCTTTCGGCCAAAGCCCGACAAAGTCAGAAAAGAAGTCAGTGCTTATTTGGCGGAAGCCATGCGTTCGGGCGACATAGGCATGATGACCGAGGCTGCCTACATCCTGGCCGACCCCGGGCTTTTCTTCCGCGAAACTTTTGCCGACAGCATCGGCCTGTTGGAAAATGCCCTGCGGGGCCTGCAACTTCCCCGCGAAACGGAAACGAAGTACGCCCTCGAAAAAGCCATCGCTTACCTGCAAGGCCGGGATGCGCCCACGCCCGAACCGCCTGCCTACAACCACCCCATAGACTGGCAGGCCCTCCGTCAGGCAGGTGCCAAACCGCACGTTCTTCTAAAAACCACCCAGGGCGACATTGAACTGGAGCTCTGGCCCGAATACGCTCCGGGCAGCGTCATCAACTTCCTCCAACTCGTCGAAGACGGCTTCTATGACAACAAGCCCTTCCACCGCGTGGTGCCCAATTTTGTCATCCAGGGGGGCTGCCCCCGTGGCGACGGCTATGGCAGCCTGGATTACAGCATACGTACCGAAGTGCCACAGCTCTACTACGATGGAGAGGGCTATCTGGGCATGGCCTCCGCCGGCCCCGATACGGAATGCACTCAATTTTTTATCACACACTCGCCCGTCCCTCATCTCGATGGAAACTATACTATCTTTGGGCGCGTAATCAAGGGCATGGAGGCCGTCCATAAAATGGTGCAGGGCGATGTACTGGAGAAGGCCGTAATCCTGCCGCAGTAATTTTTTATGCCCCTAAAGTTTTACAGATGAAAACGACTCCGCTGACTGAAAAACACCGCGCCCTCGGCGCACGCATGGCCGAGTTTGCAGGCTATGAAATGCCCATTTCTTATGCAGGCATCCGCGAAGAGCACCTCACCGTCCGCAATGCAGTGGGTGTCTTCGACGTATCTCACATGGGCGAATTTATCGTCAAAGGCCCCGAAGCCCTGCAATTGGTGCAATGGGTTACCTCCAACAATGCCGCCAAACTCAAGCCCGGCCAGGTACAGTACTCCTGCCTGCCCAATGAAGAGGGCGGCATCATAGACGATCTGCTGGTCTATCGCCTCTTCGACGACCGCTGCGAAGAAGGCGAAGAGGCTTTCATGCTGGTCGTCAATGCCTCCAATATTGAAAAAGACTTCAACTGGATACAAAAACAAAATCGCTTCGACACCCGCCTCATAGACATCTCGGAGCGCACAGGCCTGCTGGCCGTACAAGGCCCCAAGGCCGCTGAAGCCCTACAAAGCCTGACGGAAGTCGCCCTGGCAAACATTCCCTACTACCACTTTACCAAAGGCCGCTTTGCAGGCATAGACAATGTGCTCATCTCCGCCACGGGCTACACGGGCTCCGGAGGCTTTGAGCTCTACGTGGAAAACGAACACCTGCCCGCCCTCTGGGATGCCGTCATGGAAGCAGGCAAGGCCTTCAGCATAGAACCCGCCGGCCTCGGCGCCCGCGATACCCTGCGCTTAGAAAAAGGCTACTGCCTCTATGGCCACGAAATCAATGATGAAACCTCCCCCATAGAAGCCGGCCTCGGCTGGATCACCAAACTGAAAAAAGGAGAGTTCACAGGCAAAGAAGCCATCCTCCGCGTCAAAGAAGAGGGCCCCAAACGCAAACTCATCGGCTTTAAAGTAGAAGGCAAACGCGTACCCCGCCAAGGCTACACCATAGAAGACGAAAACGGAAACCCCATAGGCGAAGTAACTTCAGGCACACTCTCCCCCTCGCTCAACATCCCCATCGGCATGGGCTACGTGCCTCCGGCCTTTGCGGAAGCGGGGAAGAGGGTTTTTGTCTCCTTTGGGAGGAAGCGGCTGCCGGCGGAGGTGGTGAAGGTGCCTTTTGTATAATGTGGAACGCTTCGCGTTCTAATGTGGGGCCTGCGGCCCTAATGTGGAGGCCTTGCGGCCTCTAATGTGATTTTACGCTCGCTTCGCATCGCGTAATCGTAATGGGGGCGCGCGATGCGAAGCGAGCGTAAAATCACATTAGAACGCTTGCGTTCCACATTAGGGCCGCAGGCCCCACATTAGACGCTTCGCGTCCACATCAGGCGCTTTGCGCCTGGTACCCCGCTTCCTCCACAGCAGCCACCACATCTTCGGCACGCAGCGCCTCGGTGCCATACACGGTCAATATCTTATCGGGGTGGTCTGTGTCAACCTCCCACTTGCTTACGTGGGGTACTTCGGCCAGAAAGCCTTTTACGGCACGCACGCAGCTGCCGCAGTTGATGTTGGTCTTGAATTTTAAAATTTTTTCCATGGGGTGTTCTGTTTTTGGTACTGTTAGCGGGCTGAAGCCCGCCCTACTCTACCACACTCACCTTCAGCATATTTGTGCGCAGACGGCGGTAAATGGGCATGGAGGCGGTGTTGACGATGACATCTCCTTTGTGTATTCTTCCGTCCTTTTTAAGGATGGTTTGTAAATCCTCGAAAGTCTCATCTGTAGTGGTCATCTTGTCGTAGAAGAAACAACGGACCCCCCACACCAGGTTGAGTGTGGAGAGCATGTGTTTTTCCGAAGAAAAGATGTAAATCTTCATTTGGGGCCGATAGCTGGAGACGGTAAAGGCCGTATAGCCCGAAACCGTCAGGCCGATGATGCCTTTGGCTTTGACGTCTTCGGCTGTCTTGACGGCGCGATAGCAGACTACATCTGACAGAAAGGTTTTTGATTTTTTGTCGGGCTTTGGGCGGTAAGGGGCTATGCCCGTATGGAAGGCTTCGGCTTCTCCGAGGATGCGGTTCATGGTTTGCACCACTTCTACGGGGTACTTGCCTACGGCCGTTTCGCCACTGAGCATGACGGCATCCGTACCGTCGAGGACGGCATTGGCCACGTCGGTAACCTCTGCCCGCGTGGGGGTGGGGTTGTTCATCATGCTCTCCATCATCTGGGTAGCCACCACTACGGGACGAGCCTTGTCGCGGCACTTGCGAATGATGCGCTTTTGCAGGGCCGGCAGGCGCTCCATAGGCATCTCAATGCCCAGATCGCCGCGGGCAATCATGATGGCATCCGAAGCTTTGATGATGGCATTGATGTTGGAAAGTGCCTCGGCTTTTTCAATCTTGGCAATGACTTTGGCTGCATGGCCTTTGGCTGCGATTATCTCTTTCAAGGCCTTCACATCATCGGCAGAGCGCACAAAGGAAAGTGCAATCCAGTGTACCGGTTGCTTCAGGATGAAATCCAGGTCTTCCAAATCTTTTTCGGTCAGACAGGGCAGCGAAACCCGCGTATTCGGCAGGTTGACACCCTTATTGGAGTACAAACGGCCTCCGGCGATCACCTCCAATTCCACCCGGTCTTTTCCATTGGTGGATAGCACTTTCAGGATGAGTTTGCCGTCGTCCAACAACACCTTTTCGCCTTTTTTGACATCGCCGGCGAAGTCTTCGTAGCTCATGTAAATGGCTTCATGCCTGCCCGTGCCCTCATCTTTATTGGTGAAAACGACCTTTTGGCCCTGTTCTAAGAGCAGCCCCTCTTCCGGCATCCTGCCTACGCGCAGTTTAGGCCCCTGCAGGTCGGCGATAATGCCTACATGCGTGCCCAACTCTGCATTGATTTTGTCAATCAGGCGAATGCTGTTGAGATGCGTTGCGTGCTCACCATGCGAAAAGTTCAGGCGAAACATGTCCACCCCCTCAATGACCAACTGCCTCATGATTTCTTCAGAGGTCGAGGCCGGCCCCAGGGTGCTGACGATTTTTGTGCTCTGTTTGTCTATAATTTTCATACTTCAAAGGCAGGACTGTCGCGCAAGCAAAAACGCAGGCACATAAATTAACAAAGACTTCATATCAGATGTGCAGGGGCCGTTTTTCCGTAGCATCCAGCATGGCCTCCTTGACGGCCTCGGCGAAGGTCGGATGCGCATAACAGATGCGGGCGGCATCTTCTGCAGAGGCCCTGTACTCCAGCAGCGCTACGGCCATGGCGATGAGGTCGGCTGCGCGGGCGCCAACGATGTGAATGCCCAGAAGCTCATCGGTTTTTTCATCGGCCAGCACCTTCACCATACCATCCAGGTCGCCGCTGGCACGTGCGCGGCCCAAAGCGCGGAAGGGGAATTTCCCCGTTTTGTAAGCGCGGCCTTCGGCTTTTAGCTCCTCTTCGGTATAACCCACCGAGGCCACTTCCGGCCAGGTATAAACCACCGAGGGAATGAGCCGGTAGTGCATGGCGGGTTTTTGACCGGCCAATTGCTCCACCACGAAAATGCCCTCTTCTTCGGCCTTGTGAGCCAACATGGCACCCCCAATAACGTCGCCGAGGGCATAGATGTGCGGCTGTGCCGTTTGCAGATGCTCATTGACGGGGATGAAGCCTCTTTCATCGGTTTTTAATCCGGCTTTCGCCAAATGCAGCCCGTCTGTATAGGGGCGTCTCCCGATGGCCACGAGGCAGTAATCGGCTTTGAGTTCAAACGGTTTACCTTCATCCCGTTTTTGCAGATTGATGACGGCCTTGTTGCGCTGTGTTTTTGCGCTGTTGACCTGGTGTTTGAAGAGGAATTTCATGCCCATCTTTTTCAGCGGCCTCAAAATTTCTTTGCTGCAATCTTTGTCCATGGCGGGCAAAGCGCGCTCTAAGTATTCTACTACGGTAACTTCCGTGCCGAGGCGGGAGAAGACCGAGCCCAGTTCCAGTCCGATTACGCCGGCCCCGATGATGAGCATGCTTTTGGGCAGCTTCGTCAGTTGAAGGGCCTCGGTAGAGGTGATGATGCGCTTTTTGTCGTACTCAAAAGCCGGCGGCACTTTGGGTTTGGAGCCGGTAGCGATGATGATGTTTTCGGCACTGAGGAGCAGGTCTTCTTCACCCTTTCGGGAAATGCGTACCGTCTTGCTGTCTTCAAAGCTGCCGTGGCCGTGAAACACTTCTACCTTATTCTTCTTCATCAGGTAATCAATGCCGCCTACGGTCTGCTCGACCACCTTGTTTTTGCGGGCGACCATTTGGGCCAGGTCCATTTTTAAAGAGCCCGTGCTGATGCCGTGTTCGGCAAATTCCGTGCGTGCCTGATAGTAGTGCTCCGAGGAATCCAGTAGGGCTTTGGAGGGTATGCATCCCACGTTCAGGCAGGTGCCTCCGAGGGTGTTGTAGCGCTCTATCAGGGCTGTTTTCATGCCCAGTTGGGCGGCCCGTATGGCAGCCACATATCCGCCCGGGCCGGAGCCGATGATCAGCAAATCGAATTTCTGCATGTTCAGTGATTTGAGGGTGCAAGCTGCGGCTTGCTTTCGCAAAAAGGTGAAAGGCCGCGCAGAGCTCGTTTATTTTTTGTCTTTGGGAGGTTTGTTCTTTCGGTTGCGGCGATTGCGGTTTGAGCGCTTATTGGATTTGCCGGAAGGCTTACCCTTACCGGCATCACTGCGCTTTTGAGACTCATCCGTCTTATCGGATTTTTTGTTCTTGTCTCTTCGGTTTTTGTTGTTTTGTTTCCGTTCTCCCTGTTTTCTGTTGCCCGATTGCTCGCCGGACCGTTTTTTGCGCCTGGAGCGGCGGCGTTTTTTGCGGCGCTCTTCCATGGGGAGTTCTACCACATCGTTGACGCTGTCGAAGCCGATTTCTTCCTCTTGGGGTTCCTCGATTTCGAGTACGTAGGCCATGAGGTCTTCGGGCAGTTCACCGGCTTTGTTCATTTCCTTGATTTCCCTGACGCGCTCAATGGGCAGGGTGTAAATCCGCCCCGGCACCTTGCTGTTGGCATAGGAGTAATACATCAGGCCTTCGAAGATGTCCATCTTAAAGAGCACGGCCGTACCCTGTTTGGTTTTGAGTTTATCGGCATTTTTGGGGAAATCCCTGAGGGCTTCCATATAGGTATCCAGCTCGTAGTTCAGGCAGCACTTGAGGCGCCCGCACTGGCCGGAGAGCTTGGCCTGGTTGATGGCAAGATTTTGGTATCGGGCTGCCGAGGTGGTAACGGATTTAAAACTCGTCAGCCAGGTAGAGCAGCAGAGCTCGCGGCCGCAGACGCCTATGCCTCCGATGAGGCCTGCTTCCTGGCGAGAGCCGATCTGCCGCATCTCTATTTTGACCCGGAATTCGCGGGCGTAGTGGCGTATCAGTTCGCGAAAATCCACGCGGCCGTCGGCGGTGTAGTAGAAAGTGGCCTTGCGTTTGTCGGCCTGATATTCTACGGCGCCGATCTTCATTTCCAGGCCGAGGGAGCGGGCGATGACGCGGGCTTTGATCAGCGTGGGTTTTTCCAGATCGCGGGCTTCCTGCAGGATTTCGCGATCGCGTACTGAAGCCTTGCGTATGATTTTGTGTTTGACGCGCTCGGGAGAGACTTTTTTCTTGCGCATTTGCAAGCCGACCAGCTCGCCGGAGAGGCTGATGCAGCCGATGTCGCGGCCGGTATCGGTCTCTACGACGACCATATCGCCGGTAAACAGCTCCGGTTTTGCAGGCCGGAAATAAAAGCCCTTGCGCATGCCGTTGTGAAAGCTGACTTCCACAATGCCGTCGTCCTGGACGTCGGCTACATTTTGCAGGCTCAGCCAGTCGAAAGTATTCAGGCGATTGCAACCGCTGTTGCAGCCGCCATTTTGCCGGCAGCCGAGGGGCATGCCGTCTTTGGTCTTTACACTACAACCCAAACAACCCATGACGTATATGTTGATGCCGAATCTTGTGCCCCTGCGGGCTTCGGCAGATTTTGTTAGAAACAGATGTGCGGATTTGCGTTCTGCAAGTACCCGCACGGGTTTACCTGATCATTTTGTGCATCTTCAGAGATGCGTCCAAAAAGAGTACTTTGGCATAGGCATTCCTCTGAATGCCTGCGATGCTTCGGTCGAGTAACTCTGACACTTGCTCCATTTGCCGAAAGGCGAGGCGGGAAGCCAATTTTTCGGCGGCAAGGCGTTGCTTTTCGCGCAGGCGGATGGGCATTTGGCCCCGGCTCATGCGCCAATGCATCATTTGCTGAATGAATTGCAAGCCGTATTGCAGCAGATGCTTTTGACGCTCGCGCCCGAGAGCTGCCAGTTTTTCGGCGTACTCGACCAACTCGTCGGCCTTGCCGAGGTAGCACTTGCGCAGCCAGTCAACGAACAACTGCCCCTCTTCCTCATCGGCCTCCGAACTCCACTGCAAAGCTAAGCGAAAATTTCCTTCTGCCAAGACCGCTATTTCGGAAGCTCGCTCGGGCGAGAGGCCCTGAGCCTGCAGGGCGCCGGCGAGTTCTTCTTCGG
>JALVES010000200.1 GCA_027030635.1 Saprospiraceae bacterium
TGCTGGAGCCCGGCCTTTATAAGGTTTTATTTAAAAATGATGAACAGGGCATCTATTATATAGATGTTGTTATTGACAATAAAAGGCATTTTACCCAAAAAGTAGTGGTATTGGGAGCAAGAAGCAAATAAGGCTGCCTTAAAGAAGAAATGAACCCTGCCCCTGCGGGAGTGGGAAGAAATATAAAAAGTGTTGCGGTAGAGTAACGCTTTAGTAAGCATTTTGACAGGACGCGGGAGGCTTAGGATGTAGCTTCCCTCAAAAAACAACCAAGCTATGAATAAGCAAGAACTGAAAGAACGGGAAAAGAAACTGTTGGAGATGACCGGCATGTTTTGTTCTCAAAAATTAGATGAGGATTATTTTCAATTGTGTGAAAAGCTGATCAAAAAAATGGGGCGAAAAAGGGAAGTCCCATTTAAGCGGGGAAAACTTGAAATTTGGGCCGCGGCAGTTATTTATGCCATTGGATCCATTAATTTTCTCTTCGATCGGTCTTTTGAACCCTATGTAACAGCTCAGGAGATAAGTGATTATTTCGGAGCGAAAAAATCAACCGTATCGAATAAGGCCGGGCAAATACGAAAGATGTTTAAGATGGACGTGTTCGATAATGAGTTTTCCACTGCACGTTCGAAGGCTGCAAATCCGTTTAATAATATCGTCATGGTAAACGGGATGATGATGCCTTTGTCATCGCTACCGGAAAATTTGCAGGAATTGGTTCGAAAAGAAAGAGCAGAGGGCAGAGATGTTAATTTTATATTTGAAGGAGATCTGTTCTGAAGGTTTTTGCTTAGAGCGAATTGATTTGGGCGGCGCGAGCCGCCCTTAAATGTTTAGATTATATATGGGAAAACGATCATGGACTCCGGAAGAAAAGCTCAAAATCCTTTCCGAAGCAAAGGTTAAGGGCGTGAAGGCAACTTTAGAGAAGTATGGTGTCTATCCTGCTACCTACTATGCCTGGAAGAAAAAATTCTTAGTATATGGAAAGGAAGGGTTGGCAGATGTCGCCGGGCGCAAGGCAGCCAGGCAGCGTATAACAGAGCTGGAGGAAAAGCTCAGTCTGTTGCAACAACTTTTGGCAGAGAAAGAGGCCGAACTGAGGCTGAAAGATGAACTGCTTAAGAAAAAGTACCCCAAGCAGAAAAGAAAAAAGAGGTAGCGTTTACTGCCGGCTTATGCATATATGCAAAAAAAACTAATTTAGGTGGCAAGCAAGCCGCCTAAATTTTTTATTGGGAAGCAGGTTTGCCCAACTGTTTTGACTTGGGCAAAATCACCAAAAATTTTAGATGATGAGAACTTTCTTGCTTGTACTGTCTGCTCTTGCGTTGAGTCTCAACGCCCATGCACAGGCGTCTTCACAGGACATTGAGGAAATCAGAGAGCAATTTAAATGGATCAATGCTCAGAAAGATTTTGAAAGGGTCTATTTTGATAACGATGAGTTTATTGACGAATTGCCAAGTGAAGGCTGTGGCATGGAGGCCTATTACAAGGACGGGGAAGTGTATAAAATCGTCGAAGAGTGTTTTGGCTCTACTCAGCTTTATACAACGGAATATTATCTGAAAAACGAGCAGTTGATATTTGTCTATAGTCAGGAGTCCGAATTTGTGAGAATCCCGGGGACGGGAGAAGAGTCAGAGGCCGAAGTCTATTATGAAAACCGCGTCTATTACAAAGATGGAGAAATCATCAGGCATCTTGAAAAGGGGGTGTCGGTTGTAGATAAGCCCATAGATTACCAGGAGCAATACAGGGCATATAAGAAACTGATTGACACCAAGCTCAAATACGCAAAGCAGTATGAGCTGTTGCAGGGCATTTGGATCAATGCCGATGACATAGACGACTGGTTTAATGTAATAGGGGTGCGAGCTCTACACTACAATCGGGCGGATTACCTGAAGAGCTCGAGGATTTGGTTTGACGGACGATATCTTTGGTTTCACAATACAGAATACCGGGAAGAAGATAGAAAATTTGAATTGCTGGAACTGACAGATGAAAAACTGGCGATGCAGGATCGCCTGAGCGGGGAGGTATTTGTTTATGAAAAAAAACGCTAAAATGAAGAAACTGCTTGCAATGATTCTGACGATTGCCATTTCAACGATTGGAGTGGCTCAAAATGTCTATTACGTTTCCACGAGCGGAAATGACAGCAATTCCGGATTGAGCGAAGCCGATGCCTGGCGAACATTTAGCTATGCGGCATCAGCAGCCAGTCCGGTAAGTGCAGGGGATACTGTATATATCAAGGCAGGGGACTATGGATATGATGACATCTTTATTGATAAAAACTATACTGCGGGCGCTGCCCGTATTTCTTTCATTGGCTATCAAAATGTGCCGGGAGACATAGCGGATTTTGATTTCACCTATGGCGACAATGCAGATCCTACGCTCATGCCCTTGATCAATCCCGGAGACAGGAATGTTGGTGAGGGCATTAATCTGTCGGATATTTATTCGATAACCATTAAAAACATTCAGATAGCTAATTCCCTGGCGGGCATCAATATCTGGAATTCTGCCTCTATAAACTCGAATCACGTCTTGGAGAATATTTTCCTGCAGAATATCGGCTGGGAATATTCTACGGCAATAGCCATTAAAGAAGGTGATGGCAACGAAATATCCAACTGTCTGATAGTGAATGCCACCGGAGCGGGAATGGATATTTGGGGCAATGACAATCACATTGAAAATTGCAAGGTTTACAGCAATGAAAGCCAATTGACGCCCGATGGTACTTACACCTCTATGGATTACTACATCGTCATCAAAGGAAACAGCAATTTAATAGAAAATTGTTATGGAGAGCGCGACGGCGACTTGGAAGATGTCGGTCACGGATTTGAGATAAAGGAAAGTGGCCAGAACAATTTACTCCTTAATTGCACAGTAAAGAATATGATTGGCGGGTGCTTTAGCGTTCGCTGGGAAGGTGTGCGGAACAATGAGTTCAGAAATTGCCATGCTATCGGTGGCGTGTCGGATGATGTTTCGGCTTTTATGGTGCGGGAAGGGGCCAACCACAATACATTTAATTCCTGCACCTCTGAAAATTGTCAAGCCGGAATCCGTTTCATATTGGCGGGAGAGGATGCGGATATCTGTGGATATGGTAATTCGTTCAACAATTGCATCATCCAAGATGCAAAGTGGGCCATAGACCTAAACCCCTATTATTACAATAGCGCCCCGGTGAATGACAACAAGATCGTAAACTGTCTGATTGATGATGCCGACTACCTTTTTAATTGTGAGCGGCCCAATACGGGAAACCAACTGCTCAACTGCATCATCACACATGTGAGCTCCCTGACGGCAGGGGGGAATACCCTGGATTTTGAATATCTCTACTCAGATTTCTTTGATAATGGTTTTGGCATGCTGTCAGGCTCGGGCAACATCTCCGGCGATCCTTTATTTGTGGATGCATCCTCCGGCGATTATCATCTGCAAGAGATAAGTCCGTGCATTGATTCCGGGACATCCCAAGATGCCCCCTCGACAGACTTTGATGGAAACAGCAGACCGGTCGGGAATGGCTGGGATATGGGCCCCTACGAATATTCCGGACCTGTAAGTACTCACAGCCCTTCGGACTTTGCCGATGGTATTTTCATGTATCCCAACCCAACGTCCAATAAGATCACCCTAAGCGCGCATGGCGCTGATTTGAGCGAACTCAGAGTCTATGATCTGCTTGGACGGGATATTACAAAATGGACCCGAAAGAGCATGCCCGATGAAACATCTGTTGTTCTTGATTTGACAGATCTGCCGGATGGGACTTATCTCGTAAAGACTGAAGCCGGGGTTGTCAGGGTATGTAAAGAGTAGCTGTGTTAAATTCTGTCATTGTCTCTGTTGCTATAAAATCATCACCAAATCAGTTGTACGAATTGGTGACAGATATTGAGCATCTTTCGGATTTTTTTCCTCAGATTGAGTTTAAACGCAGCTCAGATGGCCCTCTTGAAGTAGGAAGTGTTTACTATACACGCCTGAAAGGTGCAAAAAAATGGGTGCCCTATCGGGTGTTGGCTCTTCAACCTAATGCCAGAATATCAGCTGAATTGATTGGGGAAGATCAGTTTTTTGAAGTCCTCCGCTACGATCATAGATTCTTTATTGAGGGGGCGGACACAGTATCATACGAGAAAGTCGAGTACAAATTCAGATACGGAATTATAGGGCGTATCTTTAACCGGCTTGTTGGCAAGAGATTAATCAGGGCGCAGATATTGAATGCCCATTTGAGACTCAAAGAGAAGGCCGAAAAGTTGTAAATTGAGTAGCCATGGTTTTGATTAAAAATGCCATTTTCTTTTCCGGAGATTACAAGCAGAAAGCAGGGCGGAAAAATGTGTTGATTAATTCTGAGGGGAAGATTGAAAAAATTTCTTCGACTGATATTTCTGTTGCTGAAGATGCTGTGGTTATTGATGCCGAGGGAAAGTGGCTGATGCCCGGATTTTTAGATACTCATACCCATTACGATGCAGAAGTCATTGTTTCTCCCGGTTTAAGGGAATCTGCCCGACATGGTGTTACTACCGTTGTATTGGGGAGTTGTTCTGTGTCTGCGATATACAACACGCCTGAAGACACTTCTGATAGTTTCACAAGAGTTGAGGCAATTCCAAGAGAGATCATACTCCCATTGTTGGAAGAGCGGAAAACCTGGAATACGCCAGGCGAGTGGAAAGAATACATCGGCAGCCTTCCATTGGGCATAAACATAACTTCCTTTATCGGGCATTCGGATATCCGGATGAAGGCTATGGGCATAGAGAGAGCCTTGACTAAGGGAGAGAAAGCAACAGAAGCTGAGTTGAGCCAAATGAATGAAATGCTTAATGATGCTTTAGACGAAGGCTTTCTGGGACTTTCCACCATGGACAGCCCCTGGGATAAAATGGATGGAATCAGGTATTGGTCGCATAAGACGCCTTCTTATTATTCCAGTTGGAAAGAGCGCAGAGGTTTACTGAAAATACTTAGAAAACGCAATGCTATACTACAAGGGGCGCCAAACTTAGTGTCCCGCATCAATGCTGCGCGATATATGCTGGCAAGTACGGGCTGGTTTAGAAAGCCCTTAAAAACCACCATGATTGCCATGATGGATTTGATAGGTGATCGTTATATCTTTCCCATAGTCAGATTTACTTCATGGTTTACGAATGTGGTTGGAAATGGCGATTTTAGAATGCAATCTCCTCCTTGTCCTTTTACGGTATATTATGATGGCGTGGATTCTGTAATGTTTGAAGAATTCCCCAGTGGTCAAGCGCTTAGACATCTTGCCAGAGAGTTAGACAAACGCAATGAATTGATTAACGACGCAAGTTTTCGGAGAAATTTTAAAAAAGAAATAAAGAGAAAATTTGCCCCAAAAGTTTGGCATAAAGACCTGAGCCGCTCTATCATTTTAGAGGCTCCGGAAAAAGACCTTATCGGGAAAGACTTTTATAGCATTGCAGAAGAGCGCGATGAGCACCCTGTGGATACTTTTTTAGATTTGGTGGTTAAATATGATAAAAATATAAAATGGACTACCACCATTGCCAATGACAGAGTGGAAAAATATAAGGCGCTTTACAATTTTCCTTACAATATCATCAGCTTTTCAGATGCCGGCGCACACCTAAATAATATGGCATTCTACAATTTTCCTTTAAAAATGATTAAAGTTGTTCAGGAATCTATTGACAGAGGAGAGCCAATTATGGATATGGAAAAATGTATCTGGAGACTTACTAAAGAACAGGCTGATTGGTTTGGCATAGACAGGGGCTATCTCAAAGAAGGTAAAGTCGCGGATTTAGTTGTTGTCGATCCGGAAAAATTTGAGAACATCACTGAAGATGTGGCTTCAGAGCCTATAAAGGAGTTTGGCAATTATGAAAGATTGGTGAATAGAAACGATGGCGTCGTTTCTCATGTCATGGTAAACGGACAAATCATATTTGAGAAGGACGAATTTGTCGCCGGGTATGGGCTGAGTAAAAAGTTTGGTAGTTTTATTGGGAAAATGGAGTAGGATTATAATGATGATAAAACCCAACGCATCTGCTGCCGAAAGGGAATCTCCCTATTACAAAGCCAATGAGACCTTCTGCTCTGAGTTCGAGTGCTATGTGCTGAGCAAGAAGGGAAAAGTTGAAGGAGTTTTTAATGCCTGGTCGTATGACTTGCTCGGAGAGATTGCCCATCCGAAGAGCTGGAGGTTGAGGTATAAGAAGGCCACCTACTCTTCCGGCAATTTGTTTCTTCCGACAAAGCGTCAGAATTTGCTGGTGGCGGCGGTATGGGAAAGGACGGAAGCGGATAGTTCCGGTGCTGAGTTTGTCATCAGGAGGAAAAGAGGATCAGACAGGATTAAACGCCTGTGGAATCACTCGTTGTCGAATCCGGCCGGGTTTGAGAATTACACCACAGTCTGTAAAGGCCGAAAGTCCGAATTGCTTGAGGAACTGGAGCATATCCTGGCTCCTCTTTTGCAATCAGGAGAAATCTATGAGGTTAAATTCGCAGACGATAAGCTGAAAATTGAATTGAGGACGGATAAGCATCATTTTGAAATATTTGAAAAATTGTCTGTTTTGTAATGGTCCACTAAGTTTTTAATGAACTATTGTCGCGATTTATGATATATTATTCCCCTTGCTCAATCATTTCCTCAATAGCTTCTGCTGTTTTCAGGGCCTGGTAGCCGTCTTCGAGGGGGACGGCTATGGGGGCATTGTGGAGGATGCTTTTGGCGAAGGATTCCAGTTCCATTTGGATGGCGTTGACGGGTTTGGCTTGGGGTTGGGAGATTTGGATGATTTTTTGGCCGTTGGGGGTGTCGAGGGGCAGGCCGATGGCGCCGCTGTCGGCATCGAGCAGGCGGACGATTTGGGATTTCTTTTCGAGGAAATCTATGCTGAGGTAGGCATTGCTTTGAAAGATGCGCATTTTGCGCATTTGCTTGAGGGAGATGCGGCTGGCTGTGAGGTTGGCCACGCAGCCGTTTTCGAACTCCAGGCGGGCGTTGCAGATGTCGGCCGTATGGCTGACGATGGGCACGCCGTGGGCTCGTATTTCCCGCAAGGGGGCGCCCACCAGAAAATGCACGATGTCGAGGTCGTGGATCATGAGGTCCAGGACGACGGAGACATCTGTGCTGCGGGGATTGAAACTGGCGAGGCGATGGGCTTCTATGAAGCGTGGATTTACCTGTTCCTGTTCTAAGGAGAGCAGGGCGGGGTTGAAGCGCTCTACGTGGCCGACTTGCACGATGCGGTTTTTCTCGCGGCTTTTTTGGAGGAGTTCGGCGGCTTCCTGCAGTTTTCGGGTTACGGGCTTTTCGATGAAGAGGTGGCAGTTGTGCTCTAAGGCCTGCATGGCAAGGGCGTAGTGTGTGGTGGTGGGGCTGACGATGTCTATGGCATCACAGCGGGCCATGAGGTCTTCGGCTTGGTCGAAAGCGCGGAGGCCAAAAGTCTCGCTCACGGCCCGGGCGGTATCGGCATCGGGTTCGTAAAAACCCGTGATTTCGAAGAGGCCCTGCGTTTGTTGCAGGCATTTGAGATGGATTTTGCCGAGATGGCCGGCGCCGAAGAGTCCGATTTTGACCATAGGAATTTTTGGCAAAGCTACATTTCTTCTCAGAATGAAAAAAGCCCGAGCGTTCGCTCGGGCTTTTTTATTTGGCGAAAGCCTATACCTGCCCGTAAGGCCTTCTGGCCTGAATGGAGCGGCTGAGGGTGATTTCGTCGGCGTATTCCAATTCGCCGCCGAAGGAGATGCCGCGGGCCAGGGTGGAGATTTGCAGATCGGGGCGTTTTAATTGTTGGGCGATGTAGTAAATCGTGGTGTCCCCTTCGATGGTGGGGCTGATGGCCATGATGAGCTCGCGCACCTTTTCATCTTTGCTGCGCTCGAGCAGGGAAGCTATGTTGAGTTGCTCCGGGCCAATGCCTTCTATGGGGTTGATGACGCCACCAAGGATGTGGTAGAGGCCGTTGAAAGTGCCGGTATTTTCGATGACCATGAGGTCGCGCAGGCTTTCGACCACGCAGATGAGCTGCTTGTCGCGGCGGGGATTGCTGCAGATGCTGCAAATGTCCCGGTCGGAGATGTTGTGGCAGATTTTGCAGTGCTTCAGGCCCTCTTTCATCTGCGTGATGGCCTGTGTGAAAGATGCTACCTCTTCCGGAGAAGTTTGCAGCAGATGTAAGACCAGCCGCAGAGCCGTCTTTTGGCCAATGCCCGGCAAGCCGGCAAAGGCCATGACGGCATCTTCCATGAGTTTGGACGGGTAGTTCATCCCGCAAAGATAAACTAAAAATTGTAGGTCAGGCCCACCCTCAGGTCGAAGGGCAGTTCTAAGGAGTTTTTGGGGGTGAGGAAGTTGTAGAGCAAAAGAACCTCATATCCCCAACTGCCTTCGGAAGAGTTGGTATAGCCCAGGCCGGCATAGATGTTTTCGCGGGAAATGCGATCGGTGAGGATGTCTCCCTCGCCATTGAGGACGAGGTAACCCAAGCCGTCAAGGTAGAAAACTTCCCTGCTTTCGTATTCATACTCAGCATGAAGGAAGAACATGCGGACAAATTTAAAGCGCGTAAAAAGACCGGCCGAATAGGAAACGGGCTGGGCTTTGTGGACGAAGCCGTCGCTGCCCACGCCTTTGATGAAATTGTAGTTGAAGGACAGGCGCGGCCCTACAGAGACCTGCGGGATGATCTTGTAGCCCACCATAGGGGAGAGGCCAAAGGTGAAGAAGTTGAAGTTGTTGCCTCCGCTAAAGCCGAGGTTGCCGCCCCCTCCATACCAGAGGTGGTCAGTCAGGCGGAAAGTGCTGTGTTCTTTTTCTGCTTTCTTTTTTTTCTTCTTTTTGCCATAGCCATAGTGTTGAGCCTGCATGGGCGTGTCTATGGTCAGGCTGAAAGTCAGTGTCAGGGCAAGGGTGAGAATCAGGTAAGAAAACTTCATGGTCTGTATATTTTTGGTTTGGAGGCCAAGCGGCCTCCAAACCAAAACGCAAATTTTACCTTACCAGTATGATGTCGCCCTTGTAAAGTTCGCTGGAGCCGTCGAGGAATTCGATTTCGGCATACCAGACATAAACAGCGGGGTTGACGTCTTGCCCGCGATAGCGCCCGTCCCAACCGAAAGCGGGGTCGTTGGGCGGGAAGTTGTAGTACTGGAATACGGTTTCTCCCCAGCGGTTGAAGATGAGGAAAGACCTGATTTTCGCCACCTGCGGGCCGGCATTGATGTAGAACACATCGTTGTTGCCATCGCCATTGGGGGAGAAGGCGTTGGGCACGTAAATGGGCCGGTTTTTGCGCACGGCTATGGTGAGCTGGTCGCTGTCGGTGCAGCCGTTGCTTTCGACCATGACGCTAAAGGTGGTGCTTTCCAGCGGATGTGCCCAGGTAGCGAAGCAGGTGTCGCAGCTCATGATGTCGGCCGGGCTCCAGGCGATGGAGTCCACCTCTTCCATGGGGATGCTGACCTGGGCGGCCAATTGTACGCTGTCGCCCAGCACGATGGTGTTGTCGGCTTCCACATAGGCGATGATGTTGACGTTCAGTTCCTGTGGTTGTGCCATGTCAATGGTCAGCGGTTCGTTTTGGCAGCCGTTGACATCCTGGACGATGATGGAATACACATCGGGCGCCAGGTTGGTGAAGTAGAGCTGATCGCTGAAGGGCTGGCCGTTGAAGGAGACGAGGTAAGGCGGCGTCCCTCCTTCGATGTTTTCGATCACGATGGCTCCGTCGTCTTTGCCATAGCAACTGATGGGGATGAGGGTAATGCTCGGTTGGGGCGTGTCCTGCAGGTCTTCGACCACCACTTCATCAGAGGCCTGGCAGCCGGTGAGCAGGCTGGTGACGGTGAGGGTATAAGTGCCCGGCAGGCTGACTTCGGGATGCAGTGCATCGGGCGGCTCGGGCAGGATGCCGTTGTCGGAAGTCCAGGCATAAGAGACCGGTTGCGACTGGTTGCTGTCGCCTCCGAGGGTGGCGACGGGCTCAAAGCAGGTGAGGGCGAGGTCAGCTCCGGCATTGGCAACGGGCAGGGCCTGGATGATGACTTCCACCTCTGCCTGCTCGGGCTGGCAGGGGGCTTCCGGCGTTACGGTGTATCGGAAGCGGTAGGTGCCCGGTACCTGGCCGTCAATTTGGAAAGTGCCTGCATTGGCATCGAAGGCATTGCCCGAGGAAGGCAGTTGCGAAATTTCCTCCCAGCTGCCTCCGGCATCGGCGCCCTGCAAGAGGGCAAAGAGGGCGACGGTCTGGCTTTCGCCAAAACAGAACTCCGGTGCGGGCTCCGGCGTGCCTGCGCTCAGCTCCTCGCTGATGCTGAGGCTGACCGTATTTTGGTTCGGGCAGCCCGTCGGCGGGGCATCGGTGAGCGTGTAGGTCAGTTGATACGTACCCGCATCGGCTCCGGTGGCATCTAACATGTTGCCGTTGAGCGTGGCCGGACTGCTGCCTGCCGGAGTGCTGCTGATGCTCCAGATGCCCGGGGCAGCATTTGCCGAAAGGCCGGATAAATCCAAGACATCTCCGCCATTGCACAAGTCGGGTGGCGTACTGAGCTCGAGGCTTGGGCAGACGCAGTTTTCGACCGTAACCGTCATGGTATAAGACTGGTTTTCGCAGGGCGGCAGGGCGCTGCCGGTGGTGTAGGTGAAGGTGTAGTCGCCGGGTTCGGCACCCTCGAAGCTGATTAGGGGGAAGCTGCCCTGTATGGCGGCGCCGTCGGTGTTTGCCCAACTGCCCGTAGCATCGCCGGAGAGGATGAAGTCGTCGAAATTGAGCTCGGTGGGCAGGCTGCCGCTGTCGGTGCTGTTGCAGACGCTGGCCGTGGGTGTAAGGCTGGCCTCGGGCGTGATGTTGACCGTAATCTGGGCCGTGCCGGCGGAGGTGTTCTGGCAGTTGTTGTCGTCGGAGATGCCGAGTATGGAGAGGGTGAGGTCGTCCTGAGCCGTGGGGATGGCGATTTGGTCGCCGTCGTTAATGCAGTTGAAGTTGAGGGTGTCTCCGGCCGAGGTCTGCACTTGGAGGTTGATGCAGGAGTTGGCGTTGACAGCTACGGTAATCATGGCCGTTTCGCCTTCGCAGACAGTGGCATCGGATATGAGGTCGGCCTCGGGCAGGCTGTACCAGATGACGGGCTGGCCGTCGGAGATGTCTATGCAGGGGTCGTTGCTGTCTATCTGGCCGTCGGCATCGAGGTCGTTGCCGGCCATGGCGGCGATGTAGTAAGTGGTGTTGGTGCTCATGCCCGCTTGCAAGGCGAAGGAGGGCGTAGAGCTGGTGTCAAAGACATTGCCGAGGCCGTCGGGCTGGTCTTGCAGCACATAGATGAGGATGTCCTCGGGGTCGAGCTGCGCTCCCGTAGCGGGGTTGACGGTGATGGTTTCGTCTTCACAGGCTTCCGCCAAATTGCTGTCCATGCTGCCCGCGTCGGTGGTGCAGGGGCATTCGTGCGAGCCGCTGAGCT